>JAYYRF010000508.1:0-7404 GCA_036127535.1 Myxococcota bacterium
TCCGAGAATCGAAGCGGTGTTGATGATATGTCCCCCTTCACCATGCGCTTTCATATGGGGTAGGAAGGCGCGAACACCGTGAAACACGCCACCAAAGTTCACATTCATCACCCACTCTACGGTTTCGTACGATTGCTCTTCCCACTTGAGCACACTGCCCACACCGGCATTGTTACACAATACATGAATGTTTCCAAAGTGGTTTTGCGCCTGTTTTAGGGCTTTAAAAACCTCTTCTTTTTGAGATACGTCGAGGCGATTTCCCAAAACGGCGTATCCTTCATCGGTCAAATGGGCGATGGCTTTGCGCAGCGGTTCTTCTTCGACATCCGCCAAAACCACCTGCATACCTTCCGCCGCCAAGGCCTGACTCAAGGCCAAGCCGATTCCACTCGCGGCACCGGTTACAAATGCTGTCTTTCCCGATAGTTCCTTCATACCGCAGTCATAACCGAATTCGATGGTGTATTCATGAAAAGATACCTACACCACAACGAATGTGATACACAAAAGGCAGTCCTCGGAGTCTTCGTGTCTTTTCAAAATCGTGTTATCGCCATCACCGGCGCAGCCAGCGGTATCGGCCAAGCGCTCGCCGAGCGCTTGGGTACTCTCGGAGCCAAGCTGGCACTGTGCGATATCGACACCGCTCCCTTCTCGGTGTGGGAACATCATCCCGATGTTTTCACACAGCGCGTCGATGTCGGAGATGCGGCGGCTGTCGATGATTGGTATCAGAATATCTGCGAGCGATTTGGTGGATGCGACATATTGATTAACAATGCCGGCACCAGCGTACTCGCTTCCTTTGAACAACACGAACTCAAAGATTGGGAGCGCGTTTTACGCGTAAACCTATGGGGTGTCGTACACGGCTCACGCACTTTCTTACCGACGCTGAAAGAAAGAGGTGGTCAAATCGTAAACATATCCAGTCTTTTCGGAATTATCGGCATTCCAGGACAAGCCGCTTACGTCACGAGTAAATACGCGGTTCGCGGTCTATCGGAATGTCTTTGGGAGGAACTACAAGACGAAGGCGTCTCCGTGACCGTTGTGCATCCAGGCGGTGTCGCGACATCGCTGGTTATGAAATCAGCCTCTGTTAGCCCTACAGCACAAAAACACATCGCAACATTTTTCAAAAATCATACGATGCCCCCGTCCAAGGCCGCCGAAATTATCATCCGGGGTATACAGAGTCGAAAACCGCGTTTGGTCATCACGCGCGAAGCTCTTCTTCTCGATCGTATCAAGCGCATCTTTCCCGTTTGGGGCAACCGTTGGGCCTATCAACAGATATACAAACAGATGCGAATGAAAAAAATAGAAGAACACATCAAAAATCGAACCTAATCCATTGAGGACGCCATGCGATCTGACTTTTACGACACGTTGTCCGGTCTTCCCGACAAACCCAAAGCAATTTGGGAGCGCTTTCGAGCATTTTTGCTCGAGGTGGTTCAACCAACCATCGATGACCATTGGAACCGTGGTGTGTTCCCACAGCATGTCGTAAAGCCCTTTGGAGACTTTCTACAGCGAGAGTTCGGCGACGAAGAATTCTGTTTCCCGCCCAAGGATCCGCTCGCGTTTCGGCTAATGAAAATGGAGCTTGGTCGGATAGATCCTTCGATGGCCAGTTTTTTTGCCGTTCATTACGGTTTAGCCATGGGTTCCATCCATCTTTTTGGGTCGACGGAACAAAAGCAGCGCTGGATACCCGCCATGTCATGCATGGACAAAATTGGCTCTTGGGCACTAACCGAACCGCTGGCGGGCTCCGATGCTGCCTTTGGATTGCAGTGCACCGCTGAACAAACGGAAACCGGGTGGACGCTCAACGGTGAAAAGAAATGGTCTGGAAACGCAAGCATGGCCGATGTCATTGTGATTTGGGCCGTAGAACCAAAGAGCAAGCGTATGCTCGGCTTTCTCGTCGAACCCGGTATGCCCGGGCTACACATCGAAAAAATCCACGATAAAATTGCCAAACGCGCAATGGAAAACGTGTTGATTCGTTTGGAAAACGTCTCCCTTTTGGAAACGCAGCGACTCCCCAACGTAGAGAGCTTCAAGCAGGTCGGCCTACAGCTTCTGCACGGCCGCATCGCCGTCGCTTGGGAAGCACTCGGGATCGGAATGGGAGCGTTAGAAGCCGCTTTGCGCTACACTGATCAACGAAATCAGTTCGGAAAACCGATATCTTCTTTCCAGCTCGTGCAGGAGAAACTCGTCAATATGGTGGAAGAGGTCACCTGTATGCAAACCCTTTTGGTGCAGTTGCATCACACCGAACAACGCAATGGACGGGTGGGCAGCGCGCAAGCCTCATTGGCAAAACGCGCCTGCTGCCGGCGTGCGCGTCGGGTTTGTGCACTCGCACGCGAGGTACTCGGCGGAAACGGTATCTTGCTCGAGTACGGTGTCGCGCGACTGTTTGCCGATATGGAGGCGGTCTACAGCTATGAAGGGACCGACGAGATGAACACACTGATCGTTGGGCGAAGCCTGACCGGTCACAACGCGTTTGTATAAATTCCACGAAACCTAGTAGTAAAGAGCCATTCGAATTCCATGTTCGTCGGTGGGAATCTCTTCTGGAACGTGCACCGCCGTACCGGTTACGATGCGCGCCGCTGTCCACAAACAGGCCACGGCATCCAAGCAGTCATCTTCTTTTGCTGCTCGGATAAAAAGCTTTGGGTATCGATCGACGTGAATACCTTGTCGCGCCAGTCGCCGGCGACGCATATGCAGACCGTCACCGCTGTGCTTGGAGCTGGGAAGGCTTCGTTCGGGACACATCGCGCGAAAGCACAGTTCCGGGTGAACCTCGTAAAAGCGTTCTCGTAGGTCTGTTTGGGTTCGCAGCAACGTATCGAGCTCTCGTATTTTCGGTAAAAGATGGTAGGACTGCTTGCTCAAACCGATGCGATGTGGGGAACTCTGCTTCGAAAGCGCCAGGGCGTGCGGATAATCTTTGGCGGATAAAACCGGTCGACAAGGCGAAGAGAACAACGTCGAGGCCTTTCCCGTGAGGAGTTGTCGGGCTTCTCTCTCCGCTTGACGCCCCCCTGGTTGCGCCGTCGGCATAAAACCCATCGGCATATCGATGGCATAGCAGCTGATGTTGGGATCGATAGCATCGGCGAGTTTGGAGACCAACTGAGCCCGTAAACGATACCACTTACCATCTTCCCATCGTCCGCGAGCCACGACCCAACCTTGCTTCGTCCCATCGATACCGGCCACTTGAAACGATTTCTTTTCCTGCTGCATCGCGATCCTCTTTTGGGCTCTAACTCACATAATTGTGGGTTTCTCTCGGTCTAACCCAATGACTCCCAAAGGTGTAACGCTCATTGTCCAAAGCGAGAATTTTTTCGCAAATACGCCTCTTCCTCCATTGTATTTTTGCGGTTTAAAGCCGCATTCCGGTGTGGATATCGTCCAAAACGACGAATAATATCGCGGTGTCTCTCCGCTTGCCGACGCTTTCCATCTCCCAGTAGGCCAAAGAGTCGTACCGAATCATCTTGGATGGCAAGGGATTCTGAGTGCATGAAAGGCATATATAGGAAGTGACGCTCATCGATCGTCAGTGTAACATCCTCTCCGCGGGAAACCACCGCTTGTGCTCGCTCCAAGGCTAAGGGGTCACCCGCAAAGGCATTCGCCCGTTTTCGATACAGATGTCGGCTAAATTGATCCAAAACAAGGATCTCAGCCAAGCATCCGTGTAAGGAAACCCGCCAATCGGAAAGCGCACCGTCCAAAGCTTTGCGATGAAGGAGAGAAAATTGCCGTTCAATTTTGAGATCCAACTCTCGGCGCGAACGAAACCAGTCCGAGCGCCCGTGTTCAACGAACCAAAACCGCAGTATGTCGTCGGGAGTCTGCTGCATTGCGTTCCATGGAAAAAGAGTATCGCGTCTTTCTAACTAAACCGATATTGGATAACTATGCATATGATCGCTGTCGTTACCCGTACATCCCGACGCCCCAATTACTTCGAACGCTGCTATCAAAGTGTGCGAAGTCAGAATCCTTCATGTAGACACTATGTCCTATACGACACAGAACAAAGCAAAGACTACTTAATCAATCGAGACATCCACGTCACCTTCGTCGATCGGCGTCACTACGAGGCGTCTTACCGGGATCCTCCACCCAAAACCGCGATTCCTCCCCTTTTGAGCCTACACAATCTATATTTCAATGAAATTTACCATTCCATCGCAGAGGACTGGGTATATCACCTGGATGATGACAATTATTTGGCGCCCAACGCCTTCGCCCGAATTGTCCCCTACTTACACGACCCCGTCGATCTTGTTTTTGTACGTATACAGCACTACACCGGTCTCCTACCTCCTGACAGACAATGGGAACGAAAACATCTTCCGGTAGGCTTTATCGATACCGGCTGCTTTCTGGCTCGAACCAGCATATTGAGAAAAATCCGCTGGGACGGATGGAAATGCGGAGATTACAGAGCCATACAACAATGCGCATCACTTGCACGAAAAGTTCTTTGGTTTAATACCGTCGTGATGCATATGGAGGCACAGGGACTCGGAAAACAACAAGACCGTTCCTTTCCTTAGCGCGATGCCATCTGAATACAACGTTGCACCATCCAGCGACCGACACCATCCGTCGTTTGAAGACTCTTCCATTGCTGCGGCTCGTACATCTGGCACAACATGTCCCGAAAATACATCACATCTTTTATATTTAAAAGCCCATCTGCATTTAAGTCGTGATTTTGGATCTGCGCTTCTTTCGAGGAAATCTTATCCATTAAAAACTGTAGATCCACTATATCGATTGTGCCGTCACGATTGATGTCTCCATCTCCGGAGCACTGTCGATACATATTAAAAAAATGCGCGGAATCCAATGCATCGACTCTCTGATCTCGGTTCATGTCCAAGCGCTGTTTCATCACTTCGCCGGGTGATGTATTTGCTTCTGACAAAGCGGTGTTTTTCGGGGATGTGTTTCGTTGTATAAATCGCTGTAATTCTTGTCGAAACATACTGGCATCATCGAGATTGAGACGCCCATCTCTGTTGTAATCGTATCGCTGAATCGCATCCGCCTCTACACACGGATTCGCGTATCCATTCAACGATACCCCCCCCAAAAACAAAAGCGACAATATTTTGCAAAAGCGCAATCCCATTATCAAAACCCCAGTCTCAACAATGTGATCGAATCATCCGATTTTTTCCACACTTCCTGTACGCAATACACACATTTGTTACACTACAACTGGCAGATATGCCTTAAAATAAGCCTGATTCGTACGTTGCACCCCTAAATATGATTTGGATCATGAAATATTATCGAGATAAAATTGTCTTCTTAACGGGAGGTGCTTCGGGTATTGGTAAAACCTTGGGTATCGCACTTGCCCAATACGGTGCGAAACTCCACATAGCCGACATAGACCAAGCGGCTTTGCAAGACACCGTCAATTTCATTCAAAAACGCGGTGGAACGGTAACAGGGTACAACTTAGACGTTCGTGACGCACAAGCTTTCTCCTCCGCGATTGCGCAAGTGAACCAAAAGGACGGAGCATTGGATATCCTTTTCAACAATGCGGGTGTGACCTTTGTTGGCGAAGCGTACCACATGCAAACCGACGATTGGAACCGTATTATCGACGTCAATATCAAAGGGGCGGTTCACGGGGTACGGGCCGTCTATCCAAAGATGGTCGAACGGGGTTCTGGACAAATCGTAAACATATCTTCTCTTGCGGGTCTCATTCCCTTTCCGGGTTCTACGACCTATGCGATGAGTAAACATGCTGTCGTGGGTTTGTCGCACGCATTGCGCGCGGAAGGTAAAGAAAAAGGGGTTCGTGTGAATGTGGTTTGCCCCGGATTTATAGATACACCCATTTTGCGTAATATGCCCGTCATCGGCATGGACAGAAAGCTTCTTCTCAAGCAAATTAAGCCGGTTACGGTATCCGTATCTTCTTGCGTGAGGTATATTCTTCGCGGTGTCCGCCACAATCGCGGTGTTATTACCATTGGCTGGTATGCCAAGATGATGTGGCGGTTGTATCGCCTCAACCCGCGTTTTTTCATGGATGTTATCGCGCCGAGAACCATGCAAAACATGCGAAAAACGGGTGATCCGGAACCTTAGTCCGGATCGCACTCTCCGCTACAGGGATGGATGAGCTCTCCATTTAAATACAGATGGGTAATTTGGTCGAAAATACTATCTCGCAACACGCCGGAATTATGAACGCCGTTGTCCATTTCAGGCAACACGTTCGCATCGGGTGGAAAGTAAACGTCCAGCGAGTCGGTCACGCGAATTTGCGTCAGTCCAACGCCAACATACGGCTCTTCGACGGTATCCAAGCCGTAGATCGGATCGGTCGCGGTAACCAAATGACTGGCACCGATGCTTCGCGCCAAAAGATCTGTGGTCATGTTGGAAACCTGACAATCCCCAATCGCTTCTTGCAAAATCACGGTTTTTTCGATGGAGCCCGCTTCGGGTTCTCGAATCAAATTGGCCAAGTTCCCCGGGTCAGACCAGTCGAAGAAAGTCTGTGCGGTGCTGAGCAAGACCAACTGCGTCAACGGATCTGAATAGTAATTATCAAAATAGACTTCTAAGGGCTCAAACTGGGTCGAGCGCTGAATCAAGTTGACCCATCCCGCACCCGGAACCGCCAAAACAGAGCGAGAGATTCGTGGAGAAAGGGCGGTTTGTCCCGCTCCTTGAATTCCGCCCAGGCTGATGCCGTAGTAGAAGACATTCTCGCCGTTCAAGAGTGGCTCGTCATGCTCCAGGGGGATCACATCGTTCGATGTCAGACTCGTCAGCGCCATCTCGACCAATACAATGTTGTTGGCGTGCGACTGTACGAGTCGATCCGTAACCACACGAAGTCGATCGATATTGACCAAAACTTCTGAGATAATCAAATCTCGATCTCCTCCCGAAAGTCCAATCCAGTCGGTTGCGATCATAACCGCACCCAGTTCATTCGCCCATTGGTGCATAAAACCCTCGGCACCACCGACCAACATGTCTCGCCCACGTCCAAATAGACCGTGTCCGATGAGAACCAAGTCGAGATTCCCCCTCTCTTTGGCCACCGCGGGAACCACCATCGTAAAGTCATAGGACGGTCTCTCTTCTTGCTCGATCGGCTTGTGATTCTCGTCGAGAACGAGCTCGTTGGTGTCCGACAAGAAATTGGGCGGCTGAAAGGTTCCGCGAACCAACCAAGCAGCGTTGCCGTTCGGATCTTGTTCTAATTGCTCGATTTCGAAGGAGATGCTTTGCGGATCTACAGCCAAAACCTGGTCGCGCACGGACTTGGCCGGCCCGAGCACAAAGTCTTTACTCGCAACTTGAAAG
>JAYYRF010000509.1:0-3412 GCA_036127535.1 Myxococcota bacterium
AGTCCTTCTTCAAGCTTTGGGGCTCTATTCGTAAGCAAATGGTTCGCTGGCTCGAGAAGCAGTCCCAAGTTGCGGATAGCGTTGGACGCTTCATCACCCAAGAGGAGCGACGCATTGCACGCATCCGAGAGGACGGCGGCGAAGAGGCAAATCGCTACATCCTCGACGGCGAAGCACTACAAATGGAGAACGGCCGTCGTCTGTGGGATTTCTACTTTGCCGACCGAATTCGAGATCTCGGCTCTCTCAAAATGAGCACCCCCAAGATCCAACGGATTCTGAGCGACATGAGCCGCAACCAAGAAGAGCCTCTGTTCGCCGTACAAGGAGCATACAATCGACTGTACAAACATGCGGAAGGTGAAATCACACCCAAAATCAATGGAAATCTAGAATCAGAGGACAAAGCGACACAAGATGGCCTAACCATCGAAGAAGCGCTAAAACTCGAAATCGAGTATCGTTCTTTGTATCTATCGCACGCCAAAGAAGTACAAGCCAACGGCGCGCGCGAAGTCCGAAGACTGATCGCGGGATATCGTTCACAATCGAAAGCGCGTCAAATCGACGTACACGACGATAAGTATATGGACTACATGCGCGACAAGTTCAAGAGAATCATCAACGAAAAAGCCAACATGCTTTGCTATTACGATGAGTCTCGAGAGAGCCAAGGCGGTGTGCGCGCCGACAAGGTCAAGCTCATCGCAATTCGCGAAGACTTCAAGCACGGTCTCTTGTCAAAGGTCATAGAGCGCGCAGACCCCAACTTCAAAATGGTTTCGGAAGACTGGCACAGCCCGCGCAGTATCGTCTTCTATCGTGCGGTCTTGAATGTTCCTCTCTATGTGTTTGGTCGTATGGATCGCATGCGCGACTACTACTATCGCTTCAAGAATATGGCGAAGCGATCCAAAATCCTTCACATCGATCAAAACTGGGAAGGGACATTGTTGGATCTCGATCCGGTCAGCGCACAAAACGAACACAAGCGCAAAATGGTTCTCGCAAACATCATCCAATTCTCCTCTCTTCTGAGTTTGCATCTCACGATAAAGGGGAGCAATGGAAAACCCAAGACGGCTCCATATATCGATCGACGCGACGAAGCGTATTATCTCCGTCCACCACAACAAGGTAAAAATGCGAACAAAGAGTTGATGGAAGATGACTGGATCTTCCTCGGAAAGACCATGGGCGAAGCCATCCGCGCTCTGCCCGGAATTCTCAAGGAACGTCCGGTTCGATATATGCTCTACCAGCAAGTCATCGACGCGATTATGAAAGGTTACTCGCCGACCGCCCTCAAAGAGGTCGTCAACTTGCCATTCCGCTGGAGAAACTCCTACGATGAGCTCAAGAGCCAGTATGGGGCAGCACCGAACGTCAATCAGCAAATACTGCTGAACGACTTCAAAGACGCCTACAACTTACTCTCCGAAGCCCTACTCAAAACCCTCGCGACACTGCGCGACAAGAAGAAGGAAGAGGAAACCCTTACCTTTGACAACCAAGCGGGGAAAGAGAAGCCCAACTGGACAAAGCAAATCGTCGGTAGCATTCAAATTTTGGAGGCATTCGAAGAAGAATGGGATGCCATTTTGAATCCGAAGTTTAATGCAGAGGATGAAATGGGAGATCTCGCTCATATTTTCAGCGCGATCGAAGAAAAAGATCTCAGTCAAATCATCAAAAATATTGGCGAAATTTAAAAGAATAGGATTGCAGAGTGACGAGTGATACACTCAATAATCTCTACCCCAACCCAACCATTGTGGTTGGGGTAGGAGACTTCGGTCTTGCCTGTCTTGAGCAGCTCGGAGAGTCGTGGCTCAGCCACAAAACGGGCGGTGGCGACGCATCTCTTCGAAACCTGCGTTTGTTGCATATTCGATCGGGCTGTGAGGATCCATTGGAGTGGGTCAAAGCAGAAACGCGCTTCGGCTCTCTTCTAGAGCGACTTCAAGATACAAAATTACCGGCCATGGCACTTGCCTGGGCGATCCTACGTTCCATAGGCCTCATTCGCTACAACACGGGCCAGTTTGAAGTTGCCATGCTTCACGATGCCGGCTTGGTGAGTCGAGAAAAACACTCGACAACCGAAGAAACGCATGCGGCGTCCACGGATACGGCGAGCAAATCCAAAAAACCAAAATCCCGGAAAGAAAAATCCAAAGAAGTAGACGAAAAGGCAAAAAAAGACGATCCGAACGATGACCCTCAAGAAGACGTCTTGTTGCGCCGCCGATATTTTACATGGACGAAGATCGGCACCGACCCCCATGCCTCGGCCCAACGCTTGGAGGAAATCCGGCAGAACAATGGTGCGTTTGACAGCTTTGTGGGTCCCATCATTCACCGCGTCATCTTGGGACACAGCCCCAAGATTTTAACGTCATTAATCGCACGATTCAAAGCGATGAAACAAGGTTTTGACCCGTCTCCTTGGCATTGGCTTCAAGCCTTGGGTGAATTCGAGGATCAAGACGGTAACCCCAAAAAAACCGTCACACGAGGAAGCGGCTACAGCACATACGAGCTCTCTGAGAATATCGGTGATACTGCACGCCATACACACAACGAACTGATATCTGAAAATCTGCAGAAGAGTTGGGGTAAAAAGTTCAAAGACTACGATCCGCTTCGCAAAGGGAAAGATAAAAAACGTCTCATGCGTGTTCCAAAGGTATTCCAGTATTTTGAATACCTCAAATCGTGCCGCCCTGACGCATTCCAAAACTACCATGAGACCCATGATATAAAAGAAGCTGATATCTATAGAGATCCGCTTCGTACGCTCTATCCCTCCATGTCGACCGTTCTCTCTCACGACTTTGAATCCGGTAAGTGGGAAGAGGAAGGCGGTAAGATTAAAATTTTAGACGTGAGCGATTACATCTTGGGTATGTATGACCATGATGAGGTTGAAAGAGGCGAATCCTTCGTAAATCATCTAAAAGTTCGCATCCAAGAATTTGGTAAACTGGTTGAGAAGGGCCTAATGCGCCTGTGGGTTGACTTGAGCTTGGATCCCGGATGGGAAACCGCATATGCTTCTGAACAGTCTCGTCAACGCATCCACATCGTCGATTGTATCTACCAAAGCCTTTATCTTTTGGGAGAACTCGTCGTTCAACCCGTATTGAAAGAAGATTTGGACGATGGCTTTGAAGACGATTGGGACATACACAAAAAAATAGATACCTTTCACGATGATATCTGGACCGACGGCATCAAACTCCCCTCTGAGCCATCCCAAACACTCAGACATATGGAACTGATCACGGACATTGCGGAAAACAAAGAACGTCGGAAATTAGAGAGTCGATTGGTCAATGTCGGGGTAAGCCTGGATGATTATGATGTTCCCATCCGCCATCTGTACCGCAGTGCCTATTACTTCCCCACC
>JAYYRF010000510.1:0-3793 GCA_036127535.1 Myxococcota bacterium
CCTGAATTCTTTGTAGAGACTTTAGTATACACCCTTGAATTGGATGCAAAAGGAAACATCATCGGTGGAGAATGGGAAGACGAAGAAAAGCATCCGGACTTTGCGTGGGTACCGTACAACAACCCGAGAAGAGCGGACAAACGTGGTTCTGAGAATCCATACCTCGTCTACGGAAGCCTTCTCAATATGATGGGCGACGGAGTCGAACGCTAAAAGATGCCTTTGATTGGCTTTTGGACGGGCGTGAGCCCGTCTTTTTTTTACGCTCCTTTTGGAACCGATTGACCGATGGTTTGTGCGATGAAGGACATCCCATCATCTTCCATTTCGAGAGGGGGAATATTGGCATAGTCCGATGCTTGAAGCTGGTATTCCAAATCTTCTTTTTCTTGTGCGGATCCCTCGGCTTGTGTGAAGGTGTATCGCGCGAAATCCTTGCACCACTGCTCATCGACGTTGAGGCAGTCTACGGTATGGATATTCCCGCCCCAGTCTTGGGCTTCGTGGAACAGCTCGTGCCCGAGTTCATCGGTTGTCTCTAAGCAATCGGCGACAAAACTGGGAGAGTACACGACGATTTCCTTGTGGCCGTTTTTGATGAGCTCTTCCACGACGGCTTCGGTGTAGGGGGTAATCCACTCTTCAGACCCAAAACGGCTTTGAAAGGTCATGACAGTTTGATCGGGATGCAGATGCTGGAGCCGATCTACGATCAATCGATAGGTTTCGTAACAGTGTCGGTAATAATCATCTCCTTTTTGTAGGATTCTTCTTTTTTGCATACCGTGAAAGGTAATCAGCAATCGATCGACGGTAATGCCTTTGGTCTTGAGCTCTTCCAGCTTTCGATCGATTCTTCGAACGGAATTGTCGATAAAAGCATGTGTGCGGTGAAAATTGGTAATGACCTCGAAGGTTGGGATTTTGACCCGTTTGGACAGCTCTTTGGCCAAGGCATCGATACCCGAAGCGATCGTACTTTCAGAGTATTGTGGAAACATTGGAATCACCATGAGTTTTGTGGCTCCCACACCGTTCTTGAGGTCTTCTTCCCAGCTGTCGTATACTTCATGAATATAGGGAGGGGAGAGTAAGAAGGCGTGATTGACTTCGACGTAACCATTGGGGTCTAATTCTTTGAGGGATTCTCGCACCTGATCGGTAAAGTTTGCGGTGTTGGTGATCAGAGGAAAGCTTTCTCCATCCCAAATGCGCGCGTAGAGTTGGGCAGATTTTTTGGGCCGAAAGGGTAGTACAAAACCGTAGAGAATCATTTTCCAAACCCACGGATTAATATCGATGACCCGCGGGTCGGCTAAGAATTCTTTCAGGTATTTTCTTAGGGCTTGGGGCGTTGGTTTTTCTGGTGAGCCGAGCTGCACGAAGACGACTTTCGTCTTTCGTTTTGGCGGAACGAAATTACTAAGCATGATTGATCTCTATATATGTGTCATAAAACAGAAATGAGCCAAAATAAGGCCGTACGATACGTATTTCGATATCTCTATTGCTTAACACAAAAAAGGTTCGTGTCTCATCATTGTATTGGGTTCTCGTATTTGACGGGTTGCGAGTATCGTTTGTGCCTCTTCTTGGTGGGATCCGCCAGGGAAAAAGAGTTCTACAGACTCATATGGATTTCAATTCGCCACGGAGACGGCGCGGAGGATAAATGAACCGAGCGCACAAACGTTGGCGTTCTATTTGTCTGCTCGGGGCTCCCCAAAACAACTTTTGCTCGAATGTGGCTGCTGAGTTGTGCTTTGTGGTGGACGAGGAGATTGTCTCCCAAATGTACGATGGCGCGCTGTACAATTTGAGAGGCTTGGAGTATCGGTTGTTCGATATGCTGGTGGTATGCAAGTGCCCACTGCTCAAAGGCAGAGCCGGTTTCGATGGAACCACCTGCTTGCACGAAGGCCATCCACTTTAGAATGGATTGTGGATTTCGAAGGCCTCCCCAGCGATGTTGATAGGAAGGCGGCGGTATCCTTTGTGTGAATGAGCGTTCCAAGGAGGCGGCGAAACGACCGGCTGGTTGTAGAGCAAAGACTTCGGGTTGCAACCGAGAAAAATGTCCAAGATTGGGTAGAACGGGTGCGTCTTGGACAAAGAAGTGAAAAAACCAATTCCAAAAGGGAGAGGGTGTAGACATTAAAAAGTGCCGTATCGCTTTGTTTCGCAGTGCTGAATTTTGCGAATGTTGTTGGGATTGTAGCTATAGATGCGAGGATCTCGATAAAACTTCGATTGCAACGCGTAGATCTTATAGCCGACGAACAGTTGTGCACTGTCCGTACGAATGTACTCTTTAAGCATCTCCGTTGCGATTTTCCCCTTCTCCAACGACGCGTGGTATATTTGCAGGTGCACGCCGTCCTTGTCTAAAATAAACCCGTGAACATGTCCCATTGGGCCGGAGTCCTTTGCCCAGATGTCGAGATACTGTTCACCGGCAATCGGTAGAAGAAGATAGATTCCGTCGGGAAGGTTTTTTGCGCAGCGGTGGGTTTGGTTCGGGGACATGTAATGAATGTCTATGTCGGAGACTTCCTCCCGGTACAAAGAGCATTTGTATTTTTTTGCATTGCGAAAATGGTTCAGCGAAATCGGAACGGTTGTTTTCTGTGTTCCTTCGCAGAAGGGAATCTCCATCGTTTGAACATCTATGAAAGGAGTGGGGTCTAAGTACAGTGCGCGATCGAGAAAGTGCTTTCTGGTTCCGAAAGAGACTTGTCCGAAGTAATAGCGGATTTCATCGAGAATGCGTAATTCTTCGGTATCTGTCTTTGCATATCCCTTTGCAATGATTTGTTGCCACCACGTGGTGCAATTTACACGATTCCAGTTTAAACGCGGGTCGGTATCGAAGTGCCTTGGCCCTTCTCCGAGATGGTCATTGTACGATACGATCTGATTGGGGTGACTTTGATACAGAAGA
Source organism: Myxococcota bacterium (assembly GCA_036127535.1). Classification (GTDB taxonomy): domain Bacteria; phylum Myxococcota_A; class UBA796; order UBA796; family UBA796. The sequence continues at coordinate 2,942 of JAYYRF010000510.1, forward strand.
TCTCGAATGGTTTCTACCGAAAGGCTGGGTTGCGCGATGGCAAAAAGGGATAGGATGATGAACATACTTCTGTGCTTGCTCGACGAAAGATGAGATTTTCGAGATTTGAAAAAAGACGGAGAAGAAATCGGATGCCTCTCCCCACAAGAATACTTCAATCGTTGTTTACATGAAAGAATTTTCTCCGTCCTGTTTGTTCAAGCGGTGCGACATAGGAGCAGCGCGAAGAGGATTCTGCGCTATGAGATACACCGCTCGAGTCCAAGCAGCGTTTGGGGAAAGATGAAAATACGGCCATCAAATCGCTTCGGTCACGGTTACCGCCTTTTCCCTATCTCAAAAAAAAGTAGGCCTTGTTCTTTCTATTTTGGAATAATTGCGCTAAATTTGATACTATAAGACGCGAAAAGGAGGTTGTTTCCCAATGCGGCTACCCGATGCCCTCATTGCACTACAAGAAGATGGAATCATAGAGGAGGTTGTTCGACCTTTACAAAGCGGTAAAGAAGCACAGGTCTTTATTGTAAAATACGAAGGTGACCTTTGCGTTGCCAAGGTCTATAAAAAGGCCAACAATCGTAGCTTTAAAAATCGTGCCGATTACACGGAAGGACGTAAAGTCCGAAATTCCAGGCAGCAACGCGCTATGCAGAAAAAGTCGAGCTTTGGACGCGAGGCGATGGAAAGCAATTGGTATCAAAGCGAGTACCAAACCCTACAGCGGCTACAAAACCTCGGGTTGGCCATCCCTGCATGTCATAGTTTTATCGATAATGTATTGATCATGGAACTCATCCGAGGGGAGAATGATCAACCCGCGCCACGATTGGCCGATATTTCTTTTTCTCCGGC
>JAYYRF010000511.1:0-11951 GCA_036127535.1 Myxococcota bacterium
TCGAAAGAGATCCTCATCCCAACGAAGCCACGTTTTGGCCATCCGTCCGCGGATTCCAATGGCATCTACGAGCACACCGGGTCCGGCCACTTCCATCGAAACACCAAAAAGACGAACAGGACCGTCTCCCGCAGGAGAAAGAGTCAAACGATGAGACCCCTCGAAGGTATCCAAACGTACGTTGTTAAGCTCAAATTCTGGGCTATCCGTTGGGATCAAGATGGGTTGATTGTCGTCGATAGATGCGAGTAAGGTTCCACCACCGGGTTGATTCAGACTAAGGATTTCATAAATGGAAGCGTTTCGACCGTGTGGATTACTGTGCGTGGTTTCAACCCAAGTAAACTGTAGCGGATCGGAACTGATACTGCGCATGCCGAGTCCATAGTAATTATCATCGACTTCTTCTTCTCGACCGACAAAACCGGTTTGCCACTCTTTGCTGCTACAGAAGTTCACATCGGCTGCGCGCATCCCTTTGAATAATGGAGTCGGCATGATGAATCCATGACCGATATCGCCGTATCTCGTTTGTAATACACGACGAATGTGACCCGTCCAGTACTCTCCCTCGGTGTGAGAGGCACCAAAGAACGTAAAGCGAACACGTTGTCCGTCTGCGGCTTGTCGCATCACGTCTCCGATAGACGCGAGATCTTCATACGTTCCTTCCAACGGTTGCAACGGCAATTCTTCGGGCAGAAAATTTTTGGGATAGATCCGCTTCCCTTTGTTGTAAATACGAGGAAGTTTTTTCTTTTTTTCAACGGTTGGTATGTCGGGATAGGGCAAGAAGGAGGGGGCTGAGGGACTGGGACGGAGTTCTTCTAGGTATAGTCCTCGTTCCAGCGCATCGGCACACGTTTGGGCAGGTATAAACAGACCATCCTCTGGAATGCTTGCGACCCAAAAGGAAGCCCCGCATAAAAAGGGCAATGATAAAAGTAATGCACTCGGTTTCATTTTTTTCTATTCGCTTTCTTGTATAGCCCCTGGAGAGAGATTGGATATTCCCTCGGGGTTTTGTATTTTCCATTTTTCGTAAGAGTACAGAATCATATCGCTTAAGGTCTCTCCGATTAAAGAGCGACCCCTACGAGTCAAGTGCGAAAGGTCGGATGCCGCGAGTTTGGGCTTGCTCTTCATCCACGCAGAAAAGCTGTTCTCTCCCCCCATAGCCGCTTGTGCATCCCAATACGCACAACCGACCTCTTCTGCGACTTCTTTTTGAAATTGAATGAGTTTGCGCAGCGCCTTCTTGCTCTTGATCACACCATTTTCTCGTACTCCTTGATCCAGCGGTCCTATGAGCAAGCAAGATGCCTCAATCGATTCATGTTTGAGTTTTAGGATGGCTTTTCGATAGATTCTTTTGTACGCTTTACCGGTCTTACTCTTCAAAGATGGGTAGCCGGTTTCGTTACCGCCGGTCCAATATACGACCAAAGCCGGATCTCTTGCAGATATTTGACTGTACAGGTGCTCTTGCCCTTGGTTCTTCATCGAAGAAACACTGGCACCGGCAACCCCAAACGTTTCCCACGTGACACCAGGGCCGTTGGTCTCCAAGGCGACCCCGTATATGGTAACGACTCCATCTCCGTTGGAAGATAGATTGACCTCAGGTACACCTTCATCAGAGAAGAGATCGATATGTCCATCACTGATTTCTTCGCTTTGGGTATCAATCGTAATGGAATCAGAGCGTATGTCCGCCAGGAAGGAACCTCCTTTTGGTTGCTGTTGATAGAATATTTGGTATCGATGAAGCGGTTGACGCACACCGTCTACTTTTACACCTCCTAGGCGAGTTGTTGCTTTGGACGAAGAGGAGGATACCATTCCTGCGAGTCCATATCGCTTGGAAGAGGCACCACCATACACGATATTGTTCGTACTCCACCCAGATGACTTTCTCAAAATCTCTTTGCGCATCGTCCAAATCGAATTGAGATTGATCGGTATAAATCCGGGCCCTCCATCCCCGAATCTCTCTTGCATACGAGCGCGAATATTCTTTACGATGCCGTCAGCGGCAATGGTTGAATCTCCCCAAATGAGTGCGCGTGCTATATCGTCTTCACCGTTTTCGATTTGATACAGTCGTTGAAAATAATGATCCATGGAACCGGAAGGGATCGATATCTCTTGGGCAACTGCGGGAGAGCGATTTTCTGGCGGGTCGATAATGGCGCTAATCTTGGGTGGTGTTTCTTCTACAACGATGGGGGCTTGGATCTCTTCGACGGGCTCGACAACCTCTTCGATCTGAACAGCAAGATTGCCTTGTTCGTCTTCAACGACTGTTTGAGACGGAGAGAGTAGGGATAGAATCGGTATCGGGTCTCCCTTCTCCCACGGTCGGTAATCTGCCAGTGCTGGCGTTGTATAGGGAATTAAGCCGAGAAGGAAGAAGCTAAATCCAAAGACCAAAAGGTGTTGGAGTTCTTTTTGATGTATCCGCATGCGATTCGGCTCTTTTCGATTCTCCTCTCGGGCAGGATCTTCACACACGTCTAATTCCTTTGTGTATTCCTCCACCATGACGATGGGATTCTCTTGCACGACTTGCAGTTTCATTCGATCTGTTTTCTCTGTCACATCGTATTCGTTTTGGTCCGTAACATCATTCATTTCAGGATATGGATCCGTATTGGCATCCGTCTTTTCATTAAAATCTTCTGTTTTCTCTTCTTTCTCCCGCTGCGCAATGGGCTTGGGACCGATTAAAATGGGTAGAGGCTCAATCGCAATGGGTATGATCTCGGTTTTTTCAAGTTCTTCGGTGATGGACGTAATCTCAACAGAACGAGCAGAGACCCGTTGTGCCGGGGCATTGGCCTCTGTATGGGTTTCCATGGGGCTGGAAGGTTCGGGCAGTATGGGGTTTTGCGGGGATACTACATGCACAGACGAGGAAGTCGATACTTTCGATTGAGATGGAGAGGCTTTTTTCTTCTTTTTTCGCTTCTTCATCTTGGTAAGATCGGGAAGTATAATACTTCTTTCTGGGGTTTGTTCACCTTGTGGCATCGGATCTCTCCTTATATTCTAAAATTCATAATATATGAATGTGCTGGCATTTTCACTATTTCCGAGCCACCATATACATATTAGTGCCGCTGTAGCTGCGACGAGGGCCTGGATAACGGGGGGTATCTTAGCAAATTCTTCTCGGATTTTTTGTTCCCATAATTCAGGTGTGAAGTGAATGGCAAAACCGATGAGGGGAAGCCAAACGTATGTAGGATCAAAGACGGGACTGATACGCAAACCGAAGGGGTTTTCACCGGAATTAAACCAGAGATTTGTGAAATAAAACCACGCGTTGGACAGATCCTCGGCTCGAAACAAGATGCGCGCGAGAACGATAAAATGAAACGTGAGAAAAAATCTCCAAAACCACGAAAACCAGTTGGGAAAAGGCATCCCTGCCTTTCTTCCCGTTCTCTTACGCTGCCAACGATTCACACAGACAGCAGTACCGTGTAAAAATCCGTAAATAACAAAATTCCAAGAAGCACCGTGCCAAATTCCGATAACGACCAGTGTAATCATGATGTTGAGATACACACGCCATACGGAAGAGACCTGTGATCCGCCGAGCGGATAGTAAATATAATCTCGAATCCAATTGCTGAGGGTTCGGTGCCATCGTCTCCAAAACTCCGCTACGCTGGTGGCTTTGTAAGGACGGAAAAAATTTTCAGGAAGTCGAATGCCAAAGAGTAGCCCAGAACCAATCGCGATATCGGTATAGGCCGAGAAATCATAGTAAATTTGAATGGTGTAAGCGTAAATTGCAATCCAAAGCTCCAAAGACGTGTAGAGCGTTGGGTCTTCAAAGGGGGCATTCACAAGATTTAGGGCGATCACATCTGCGATGAGTAGTTTTTTAATCATCCCCTTAATGATGCGATATATGCCTTCAGATGCCATTCCTCTATTGAGAAATTGCAAGTTTTTCAGTTGTGGCAGTAATTCATCGCGACGAATAATGGGGCCCGCGACGAGTTGCGGGAAAAAAGCGAGGAAGCTAAAAAATTCAATGGGGTCTTTGGAATGCTTCCGGTCACGATAGACATCGACAATATACGCGACAGCCTGAAAAGAAAAGAAGGAAATGCCAACCGGAAGAGCGAGTCCCAGCGGTGTGAGTTCCTTTTCATAGGAGAGAATACCAAAGAGCGTGTTCAGGTTTTCAATGCCCCAGTCCGTGTACTTAAAAACCAAAAGGGGGATAAAAAGGGTGACGATTAAAAGCGCCATAACCCACTTGACGGGGGTTTTTTTATGGATAAAAATTCCAAATCCCCAACTGACCAAGCTGATACCCACCAAGAGAATTAAATACTTAGGGTTCCAAGATCCGTAAAAAAATAAAGAAGCGAGGGCAATAACAAACAGCCGATATCGCTTCGGGATTGCCCAAAAAAGACCGACGACAATCGGTAAAAAGAAAATGTAATCGAGGGTGGGAAATAGCATTCTATTAAACTATTGACATGACAACAGTTTAACGTATAAAAAGAATATCTGGATTTTTTTTTGATCTCTTCCCTAAAAAAAGAAGGACGAAACACTTCGTCCTCTCTGTGTTCAGCCTCGAAATTTTATTCTAGGTTTGCATAAAACTCAATCAGACCTTCGCAATAGCATGCAACAATTTCATCCGTGCTCGACCCGACTTGTAGATATCCCTCGACCGTTTCGTATCCGGTCGCATTTCCGCTGTTGTCTTCCGAAACGACGCCAAACTCGCTGATGTACAGTTCAGTCAGTTTGGCTTTCTCTCCTTGAATCAGAGAGTTGTAGGTAACCGTTCCGTCAATTCCCCACAGCATGTGTTCGTAAGAAGAACTCGGATCTCCCAAATACAATTGTGAACCGTTGTCTTCGGTTAATCCACCAGGAATACCGACGGTTAGCGTTTGTGGTAATAGGTCTAAATCTGGATTGAGTTTAATCATGAACTGCGCGAGCTCCGGGTGCTGTCCCGCGTTGAGCGCTGTGCAGATGTCAATTTCTGAGGTTCGGTACGCCGCCACCATTACGTCGATGCTACCGGAACTGGAAGACATTTCCCACAGGAATGTTGAAAAGTAGATATGCCCTTGGGAAGTAACGGCCGTATCGTCCGCTTGATCCTCTGGGGTTCCTCCGAACATGGCCTCGATTAATGCACTTACGTTGTTCGCATTGCACTCTCCTTCAGGCGGATCTTCCGAGGTGTTGATGCCACTCTCGTTTCCACCACCCGTATCGGTATCCTCTTGGGTGTCGCCTGGGCCAGAGTCGTTGGTGTCATTTGTATCTTGGGTATCGTTTGTATCTTGGGTGTCGTTTGTATCTTGGGTATCCGTATCCCCGGTCGAACCCGTGTCGGCTGATCCCGTATCGGTGGACCCGGTATCGGTTGAGCCGGTATCCGACGTTTTATCTCCACAAGCGATTAAGCTTCCCAAAAGCAGTATTACAGCGCTCATTCTCTTCTCCCATAAGTTGGTTTGTTTTTAAGGATATACCATGTTTTTTGCTGAGGATTGCAGAAAGATCAGAATATTATCGCTCTAAATTGGTCGGCTCTATATCGAGTAAGTCTTTTGACATCCACCACAGTACCAGTAGGCCAAAGAGTACGACCAACAACTGCTGTATACGAACTACGAGTGTAATGCTGACCGCTTCCATCAAAGATATGTTACCCGTTACCGATAGGGTTCCCGCAAAGATTGCGTCCCATGCGGCGGAACTGCCGGGCAGCATGAACATGGCGACCGATGCTGCGATAGAAGCCGCATAGGTAAACGTGATGGCTGTCCAAGACATGTAAGGCCTATGTGAATCGAGAATATCGGACATGGAAACACTCCCTGCATGCGTAGATGAAGTGGAGTTGGTTGTGCTGGCAAGAGCGCTTACGAGGGTTCCGCTGTTTTCTGGTGCGTCAACATAGCGCTTCGATACATAGTGTGCGGTTAGATTCGGAACCTTAACGGTATCCCGTCCTGGATCGAAGCGTAGTTTTGATTCGGCATTGAGGAATAATGGCTTTGACGTAGAGGGCTCCATGGAGTGAACCGGTATCCATGTTGATCCATTATCGGTGCTGAAATCCCATCGGCCTTCTGCAGAACGGGTATCCGTCGCCAAAAGAATACCCGTGAGTGTGTCGGTATTCTTCTGTGAATAGTCCTGTTCGAACATTTCAGAAACGGTTTGACCGGTTTGCAGCGTGGCAGAAATGTCTCCTGCGGTGACACCCAAGGAAACCGCTGCGACAAAAATACCGCTAGCGACCATCACGTGACCACAAATCGCCCAAAAAAAAGATTCGAGATAGGCAAAGAGGCCTCTTTTAGCCGTTTTAATTAAAGCCTCGATGACATGTACAAAGACATCTTGTATCTTTTTGAGCCATCCCTTGAACGGAATCCACTGTATAATCCTCAGAAAAAATTCTGGGAAGACGCCCAAACTGATAATGCCAAGTGTACCCACCGATAAGACAATGGCGCTAACCCCCAAAATCCGATCCCATTCTCCAGGGATTTGCAGCGGAAACAAGTAGTACATCAAGGCAGCGATCATACAGGCACTGCCAAGACCAATAATACGACTAACCAGCAAAGAAGAGATGGCTTCAGAGAATGGCGTTTTATATTTTTTTTGTACCATGCCCGCTGATATCAGTTCTCCTACTGGTCCGGGAAGAGCGATATTAAACACAAAGGCAGCACTTAGAACACCCGTCAGCAGAAGTGGACTGTGTTTTGACTTGTTGGGAAGAAGAGCTCTCCAACGCATTCCGACAAAAGGAATCGAAGATGATATCAGTGCCAAAGCGATGAGAATATACCCTTTGTCCGAGGTTGCCCACAAATTGGCCAAACTGTTCTCTTGTATTTCCATTTTCCAAAGAGCAACAATTCCGATTACCAACGCAAATATGGTGGAAAATAGGATGAAAAGGCCTTTTTTGAGCGCGTTCTGTTTGTTCAGCATTTAAAAAAAATAATAAAATTGAAGAATAATTACATACTTAAGCGTACACTAGAGAGATATTTGATTTAACAAAGAATCTATTGTATGTTTATGCTTCTTTTTTCATTTTTAGCCATGGCGTCTCCGTCTTTGACGGATCTCACAAACGATGACGGTTGGACAAAACATAAAAAAGTGCGCGTGAAAAACTTGGGCACGATTTTGGTCTTCAAAAAAAACATTGGTGATTCTGCTTGTTATCGGGCGCAGTCCGATGTTGAGAATGTTTCCTTTGAGCGCTTGGTGGATGTATCTAAGGATATTTCAGGTGCGACAAAGTGGTCTTCTTCCGGTGTGACGGAATCGACGCTCTTGTCACAACGTGAAAATGTTATTGAATATTACCAATATCTGAAGGTTCCGATCATACGAGATCGACACTGGTTCTTGAGAGGCGTTGTGCAAGAAGAAGAAAACGTATTTTTTTTTGGATGGGATCGTATACCTGCCTCAGAGTACACAGACGCGATGAAAAATAAGATAAAAAAGCATCCCAAAGCGATTATTCCACCGGTTAATCTCGGCGAGTGGCGATTCCAAAAGCAAGCTTCCTCTGTTCTTGTACGTTACTCCATCTGTACACACCCCGGTGGATCCATTCCAAAAAGAGTTCGGAGATTTGGAACAATGAAAACTTTGCCAACCAATGTTAAGGAAATGGTCATGGAGGCAAGGAGACGGAATGAGTAAAGGACTGGTATTGGTAGCGGATGATGAAGCGATGCTTCGTCGAGTGGTCAAGAAAGTACTAATTCGATCGGGGTACGAGGTTCATCTCGCTGAAAATGGTCAAGAAGCAGTACAGTTGTACGAACCAAAGCGATACGATCTGGTCATACTCGATCGGAATATGCCAATCTTGGACGGCATCGGCGCCCTCAAACAGATTCGAAGCATGGATCCCAATGCGCGTGTCGTTATTGCTTCCGGAGAGAGCAAAGAGGATATTCTTGCGGCGGCACAGCCCGATACACCCACGGCTCTTTTACCGAAGCCTTTTACTCCACGTTCTCTTTTGGACTCTCTTGCCTCTTTTATCAAGTGATCTTTATTGATGGATTCTCATGTCCTCTACGCTTTTGAAAAAAACCGGTCGATACTCTACCTACAAAGCTTACCCATATTGGTATATTGCCGCTACCACCAAGCAGTTGGGAAAGAAGCCGATTCGCGTATTTTTATGGGGCATACCGTTGGTTCTTTTCCGAGATGGGAAAGGAAAACCCCACGCTCTTTTGGATAGGTGCTCTCATCGAAATGTTCCGCTGTCAAAGGGAACGGTTTGTGGTGACAGTATCCAATGTCCATATCACGGATGGGAGTTTGACGGTGAAGGGCGCTGTAAGCATATTCCTGCACAGGCAGATTTTCACGAAAACCAAGCCCGTAATGTTCCTTCTTACCCCGTTCGAGAACAGCAAGGCCATATTTGGGTGTATACGGATACCCACTCCAAGCCGAACCATCTTCCTTACTCCTTTCCGCATTTCGATGACCCAAAGTACAGACATATTTATTACCAAGCGGATTTTGACGCGACGATTCATGCGACGGCAGAAAATATTCTCGATGTACCGCATACCGCTTTTTTACACAGCGGTCTATTTCGATCGGGGAATCGAAATCTCATTGAAACACACATTCAACGATTTCGAGACAGGGTGGATTGCGAATATATCGGAGAGCCACGCCCAACCGGATTCATCGGACAGATCCTGGCGCCCAAAGGAGGAGAAGTAGAGCATTTCGATCGTTTCATTCTTCCCAGCATTGCGCAAGTGGAGTATCGTTTGGAAAATAAACATCTTCTCACCACAAGCGCTCTGAGCCCTCTATCGGATTTTAAGACCCGCATGTTTGCCGTCGTATCGGTTAAGCTCGAGATTTGGATCCCTTTTTTACAATCGTTGGTTACCCCCTTTGCCCTCAAGATCGTAAACCAAGACATAGAAATGCTCAAGGCACAAACGGAGCAGCTTCAATTCTTTGAAGGGGAGCAATACAGTTATACGGAATTGGATGCGTTGGGTCCATCGATTCAACGTCTGCTCAAAAAGGCCGAGAAGACTCCTCTCGTACTATATTCCGAAGAAGAAGAATCGGTAGAGATGGAGATTCGATCCCAAATGCGTGTGTAATTGTATTTTTATCGTATCGTTTGTCATTGCGACCAAGACTTGATTTTTGATCGAATCTTGTCGTCTTTTTGCGATGTGCCGTTCATTCTTTTTACAGATTCAATCCAAATCTTTCTTTTTTCGGATACGGATTTTGTGTGTACACTCTAATTTGTGATAGATTTCTATCCGTAGCTCCATAGATAAAAAATATCATGTCCCGTTTTTTTTGGCTCCATCTGATCGTTTCTCTTTCCAGTGTATTTTTGATCGAGATTTTGAAGCACCAGTGGGTTGTACCAGAAGAGCCCTCTACTCCCAGCGATGTTCAGGTTATTGCGATTCCACCAAAACCCGAAGGAGTCAATTCTGTTGAGACGACGGACGATAATGGTTCGGGTACCCATTACACGGAGGAAAAGTGTCGGGAAATCAAGGAAGAGTACCGGGATATTTGCTTCCATCAACTCGCCCGGCAATCGGCGAGGGATGATTTGGCTGATGCACTGCAGGCTTGCACGAAAATCGAAAAGAAAGAAACTGTTTGGGAATGCATGGCCGATATCGCAGAGCTATATGCACCCAAAGACCGCACGGCCTCACTCGGTTTGTGTCCACAAATCAAAAAGAAAAAATGGAGAGACCAATGCGTCTTTGGTATCGCTTTGGCATTGTCCACCATCGATCCACCGTGGGCTTTTCGAACCTGTGATCAGGCGGGAAAGTGGCGGGACTTCTGTCGCCACGATGTAAACGGTGAGATAGCCGTTATCGATACCGATCTTTCGTTGGCGCACTGCGCAGCGGAGGAGGGAGATTTATTGCGACGGAAAACGTGTTGGCACGGTATTGGGAAGTATATTGCGCGCGTAGACGTGGACAAAGCCTTCGCCGCTTGTGAACAGGTTCCTATGGGGCCGGATCGTCTTTATCGAGAGAATTGTTACCACGGTTTGGGTTGGGGTGCATCTGAAAAAGCCGGTGTGGATTTTGCTGATCGATGCTCTCGTTCTGGAGAGCAAACAGATTCGTGTATTCTTGGTGTGGCATACAACCTAAGGCGTTTTGATGCAGAAGCCGGTCTGCAACTTTGTAAACGCGTTGTGCGCGAAGATTTACGCAATCAATGTACAACCTTCTTGCTAAAAGGCAGCATTCACGCTCCCTAAAAGCTCGATCTGCTTTGTGCGAGCAGTTCTATTTCCGTACAACCGGCTTGTTGGGCGGTCATCAACGCTTTGTCAATTAAATTCCACGGTATAGACTCGTCTGCTCGTAGTTGGATCTTGGACGGTGGGTTGAGGAGAATGAGCGTGTAGAGGTCTGCGATAATCGGCTCCTTCATATTTTTCCATCGCGTGGTGCTGGCCACTTTTTTTCGATTGTAGTATATCCCGTCTTTTGCGATATCGATGGTCGAGCGGTTGTCGCTTCCGCGTTCTTGTGAACTCAGCGGCAACATAAAGTCTGATGTGGAAAATTGTGGAGGCGCCTGTGTAGAACTCGATTTTAAAATCGCAATGACCAATATCGTAAAGATATCTATGATCGGAGCGAAGGAAGCAATCATAAGTCCTGAAGAAGCGGGTCGTTTTCGAAAAAGGCGTCTCATTTTTGACTCTGCACGATAATCTCGGGAAATAACTCTCCTTCTTTTCCCTTACTTACGGCATCCATCCACCGTACAACGTCTGCCGTACTGTGACTGGGAAGGGGTTGGAGTTCGATGCGTCGGTGTTGTGGGTCGAGTTTTTTGAGGCTTTGAAGAATCGCCTGTAATTCGCTCAAAGACTTTGGATTCCACTTTCTTTGCTCGACATCTTCTGTGCTGGCCCGTACATCGGTAGCGCGGACGGCTGCGCGAAGGTCAAATCCATCATCTTGGGCGATGAGTTGTATCTTTTGGATTAAACGTCCCGGATCTTGTGGCAGATCGGATTGCGAGGTCGCGACGGATAAGGGCAAAGCCGTAAACTTTTGGGTAGACAAGCTGACCAAGAGGGTGGGGAGAAGAATGATCATTAACGACGCCATCGAAAAAAGGCTGGGGCGTATGTCGGTTTCCGTTTTCGACGGTGAAAAGAGCCTTGGCATTGTTCTGCGTTACCTCTTTTTGTATTGAGCGACTAACGCGGCCGTCGATTCGACCTTGCTCAATATTCTCTCTGCCTTGGATGCCAGCAGCGCGTGCAAAGCGAGACAAGGAACGCCTATAATGAGTCCCCAAGCCGTCGTGATCATCGCGGTTGATATGCCCTCAGACAGACGTGCACTGCGTTCGAGCATATTGGCTTGGTCCAAGCCCTGTAGGGCAAAGATTAGGCCGTATACGGTACCCAAAAGACCCAACATGGTGGATATGTTACCCGCTGCGGAAATTAAGGATATTCTCTTTTGTATACGCGTTTCAATCTCGGGAGCTGCTCCGCTGAGGGAATCCCATATATCGTCACCGTCTCTATACTCGGCGCTGTGTTCAAAAAGGAGAGAAACAGGATGTTTTTTCGCAGAGGCGTCGATGCTGTCCCATTGTCGTTTTCGAATGGTGGCGTGGAGTTGTGACCAGTCACAACTCCAAAGAAACCAAAAATGAGCGATTCTATCCAAACCGATGGCGAGGGCATACGCCCCGACCAAGGTGATGGCATACATGAAAAGTAGTCCTTCTCCAGAGAAGGCTTCAATTAAACTGTTTAACAAGGCCGTTTCCTCTAACAATGGGTTATTCCTATCACGATATCGAGTAAAGGATAAAGAAAATCATGTGGTTTATACTGAGTTTGTTTGGCT
>JAYYRF010000512.1:0-12949 GCA_036127535.1 Myxococcota bacterium
TGCCGGCTTGCTCGCCTGTACCCCAAACTCCCTGCTCGTGGGGGACTGGACGCTGGTGGGATATGGGGAGTCCTCTTCGGGGGAATTCGATGCTCTACCGCAAGAGGTTTCCATTGACGCAGCACTGGAAGCGGGTACGGGTTCCTTCTCGACCGAGAATCCAAACAGCGGTCTGCTATCTTTCTCTTATCAGATATCTGGAGAAGGAGCCCTGACGGCCGACGTACAAATCGAAGTGAACACACAAAGCTCTTTTCGCTATGAGATTGCCCGGACCACCATCAGTATCAATTTGGAGAGCTTTACGGGAAGTGATACCAATGCGAGTTATTGGCAAAACGTGATTCAAACCGGTATTGAATTCGACCTCGGCGGAGACAATTGCACTCTCACCCTCGATGACCGATTATTCTGCCAAGAGTATGCTTTTACTCGATAAGGCCTTTGTACGCGGAATCAGGCAATCGGCAAACGCAAGAGACTCAATCACAGCAAGAAAGTTGGAGGGAAGCAGATCCTCCAAAGGCAACATTGTTCGAACCGTCAAGCACGAGCGTGGGTCCAAAACTCAAATATTTGATGTTGGTAAACCGAAGGGTAACCTGATGGCGAATGGGGGCATGCTTGGGCAGCATATACATAGAACCCTCGGCTTGCCATAACCAATAGAATTCATATTGCAGTTCCACGCCCCCCCACAATTTGGGCGTCCGATAATGAACCGGAAAATAGGAAACCAATTCTATATCGGTATGGGAGAGAAAGTACTGCGCAATTCTTGCTCCGAAACCGCGATACGTAAGGCCGTCAATGATAATGGGAGAAGCCGATACGGTCATGGCATTGGTCGTGGGATTGTAAATGATGCTGCTCTGTGCGATATTAAAGGAAAATGTATAGCTCTTGTACTTCTGATGAAGTGTGAGTTCGTGGGTGGCGGTTTCTTGCTCAACAAGCTTCAGTTTGGCTTTGGCTTCTTGGCCGCCGAGGTTCGCTCGTAATTCCTTGCTGCAAACACCGACGGTAAAGGTTCCCGGACTCTTACCAATCGCCTTTCCATCGACGAACAAATCCGCTTCTACTGGCTTTTTGTCTCGTCCTTGTACCCGTACCTTGATACCCGCCGATCGCTCTATGGTTTCAAAGTTCACTTTTTCATGCGCGTCTTCGGAGATTTGAAATTGATAGGTTTGTCCCTGCTTTCCAACGTGACACGGATCGTCTATTTGAAGCTGATAGGGGCCTTTGTCCAAGATCTTCGCCTTGATTGGAGAGGTAACGCTCTCTCCGTTAAGTTTAAATTGTATGCCCGCAGGATCGGTTTTCAGCGTCAAATACCCAAAGTCCACTACCAAATTCGCCTTGACATTTTTACCTTTGGTGAAAAGAACCTGTTCGCTCCATTCTTTGTAGCGCTTTTTTTGGATGCTAATGTTGTGGGGGCCGCTGGGAATCGTTTGGGTGCAAGGGGTTTCGGTACACAAAACGTTTCCGTCCATAATAACAACCACGCCTGCACCGTTGGGTTTGGAGTCGATGGTGGTAATGATCTCATTGGTACCGCTTGCTTTCCACGCTTCGAGTTCCTTCCCGGTAAACCCCTTCGGAATGACGACGGACTGCGAAGGAGGCTTCAAACCGAGACCCTCTTGAAAGATGAGTGCGCCAACCCGCTCGGCTTCAGACATCAACTCGGTTTTGACCTCTGTCTTGATGGTTTCACTGCCCAGCAGGTTGCTCTTCGCGGTTTCGTGCATTTTTATAACCAAGACATACAACTCGTCTATTTTGCTCACATTGCCTGAAATCACGTAGTCCGCACCAATATTTCTTGCGAGTTCGACCTCACACTCGCCCTGACAATCCGCCGCCGTCTTTCCCTGGTCTTTGAGAACCTGCATCATGTTTTCACGGGTCATGATGATGAGTTTCTCACCCTTGATTTTCTGACCTTTGCTCACATGAAGAACACCACTTCGCACTTTGTCGGTGAGAACCTGCAACAAACCATCGCTTACACCCATTCCGCGGAATTCCAGCACGGCCAAACGAACTTCGGCAAAAGACACTTGAGGAAGTAAAAAAAGCAACAGACAAAAGAGATAACGCATCATAGAAAACCTCGCCTTCTCTTAAGGTATCCAGTCCCAAAGCAATGAGCAACGGCTCCATCACCCTCTCACTTAGGGATGCAAAAGCACTCTTCGCGAAGCTTGCCCGATTGCCGCAAGAAGCGTCTTCGTCTCTACGAAGATCGAACCAAACGAAAACCCAGGCTCGGCCCGCGACTGGAGGCGCTGTTTTTCAGGCGATAAGACACTCGTCCCAGGCGCGCATAATCCGTCCAGCTCCCACCGCGATAAACGCGATGTCGATGGGTTCTATCGACGTGTACCGGGTTTGTCTCTGCCCCTTCGTAGGTTCGAAAAGGGGAGTCAAACACCCACTCCCACACGTTACCGCTCATGTCGTATAATCCAATTGCATTGCCTTGCTTCTGCGCGACCGGGTGGGTCTGATCCGAGCAGTTGAGGTCATACCAGGCCACCTCTTTCGGATCGTCGTTGCCGGCGTAGAGCGTCTTCTCTTCGGCGCGCGCACAATATTCCCACTCCGCTTCGGTGGGCAATCGATACCCGTTCGCATCGCGCTTCCACACCACACCCTTGGATATATCCGAAACAGTGTTGTCGAAAAAGTTACGCTGCTTACGGCAGGCTTCTTCCAAAGCGGGTGGAATGTCGTACGCCGGCGTAAGCCCTTCTTGCTCGCTGAGCTTGTTGCAAAACAAAATGGCATCGCACCACGAAACGCGCTCCACCGGGCGCATCGCGCCCTTGAACCGACTGGGGTTTTTACCGGTGACTTTCTCGTATAGCGCTTGGGTACAAGCATATACACCGATGGATACCCCTTTGGAAAGGGTGACGGAGTGGACTGGTTTTTCCAGTCCGCCGGCTTCGGCGTCTTTGTCGAGCGCGCCCATGGTAAACCGGCCCGCGGGTACCGCGCGCCGGCGCATCGAGCACGCCAGTACCACGTCGCGCTCTTCGGGTATCAGTTCCGTGATACCACCGAAGACCCGCGCCACCAATCGATCAAAGGCTCCCTCCGTCCAAAAGGCGTGTAACACATCGCTGTAAGATCCCAGTTGCGGCAACAAGCAGCAAAAACGACGCATCGCGAGATCGGTGAGCGATAGGTCTGGCGAAAAAACCAAAAACCTCTCTTCCAAAACAAACAAAGAGGAGAAAACCGGCAGCGAATCCGAAACGAGCGCAAAAAAATCTTCTGCTTGCCCCGCTTGTAGGAGGGAGATGTACTGCGCGCGTTCACGTCCCCAAGAAGCCGGCTCTCGACCGATTAAACCCTCCCAAACACTTCTTTGAGATTGATAGACCTCTGCGCCACTCATACTCTGCATTCCATCCTCGCTTTACCCCCTTTCTATTCGGAAATGCCGAAGATCCAAATTGAAAAAGCAAATGCGATACCGTCTGATGCGAGAAGACCGACGAGTACTCCCCCGCGAAAAGGAGCGATCCATATCGGTGCTATTCGCTGTATCCAACGGCGGGGGAAGCCGCGGCACCGAGATGCGAGTCCGCGCCCGAAGAGCCATGTGCCTCTCCGTTTAACGTATCGAAGTCTACGCGAATTCGACCATCGCCCCCCGTCCCCGTCGTTACACTGGATTGGCTGATGTACGTACTGCCACCCCCGTTTGCGTCGAGCACCGAAGAGCCGAGAGAGAGGGTTTCCGACAAGATAAAGATCGAACCACCGGCACCCGCTCCACCGATGGTATCATCGCACGTTCCACTCTGACCACCGCTCGCACTTTCTCCCTTCGCATAAATGCCACCGGTCACCGTTAAGTCCTTCGCGGCGAGGAATACAATCCCGCCACCATCGCGGCCGGGAGGATACTCACAGCTGCTATCGTTCCGACAGCCACCCCCACCACCTGAACCGAAAAAGATGGTTGTGAGTTCTGCTTCCCCATAAGAACCACCAGCCTGACCATGCGCCTGACCAGAACAGCTACTGCCTGAAACCGAACCACCCGATGTCGCGTGTCCACCAGCGCCCGCTGCCTCGCCGCAAGAACAGTAAGAGCTCCCGCCACCGCCGGCCAGCGCATTGTTGTTTCCAAGTTGGGTCGAAGGATAGATTGACTCACCGGTATAACCGTTCCATTGCGAGGTGTTGTTCACTTGAATCCCACCGCGATATCCTTGCTCACTCACATCGATGCTACCGGACAACGTCATCGCCTCCGATACGCGAACCGCAACGATTCCACCGGTTTGGCCGTCCCACTCGCTCGCGACGATACGCTGACCGCTTGGAACGTCCAAGGTGGCATAGTTGGGAACAACAACCACCTGCGCACCAGAGGCGTCGTACTCGTTATCCACAGAATCGTTCAATATCAAGGTCGAACCCGAAATGCTTTCGACATAGCGCATTTCGTATAAACCAGCCGTACTGCCCTGCTGCTGGATGATCATGATCTCGTCGCCGGCTACGAACAAACTGGGGGTATTCACCGAGACCGATGAATCATCTGCAGCTACACTGGCGGACAAAGTATCATAGCTGTTGAGAACCATGTCGCCACTAACGGTAAAATCCACCGTTCCGTTGCCAAAATCACAGCTCGTCGTAAAAGCGGCGTCCAAATCGTTACAATCCAAGCCACCGTAAGCGAGCGCATCAAGCCCGTCTCCATCTTGATCGTAATCGCTATCGCCCGCGCAGTCTTGGTCAACGCCGTCGTACCAAACCTCACTCGCACCGGGATACGCAGCGGAATCAGAATCCAAGCAGTCGGTGTCGTCGGATACATAGTCACCCGGCTGATCGCAGCTCTCGACCGATACCGCGGCAGCCCCATATCCATCTTCGTCACCATCTTCATACCATACGGTAATGTCCGATGCACCCACGTCGATATCGCCATCGCAGTCATCATCTTCGCCGTTACAAACCTCTATTGCCGCCGGAGATATATCATCGTCATTGTCGTCGCAGTCGGTGGCGTCCGCCACATAGCCGCTGGGCTGGGAGCAAGAGGCAAGCGTAACATCCACATTACCATACCCATCCTCGTCACCGTCGGCATACCAAACCGTCGCGTCGTTGCTCCCGTCTTCGTCGACCACTTCGTCACAATCATCGTCTACCCCGTTACATGATTCGACAGCCCCCGGATAGGTATCAGAACTGACATCATCGCAGTCCAGGTTATTGACGACAAATCCCTCTGGCTGGGTACATGACTCCATAGAAAAAGCGGCGTTGCCAAAACCGTCGTTGTCCGAATCTTCATACCAAACCGCGGCATCGGTCGCAATCGCTTCATCGATCGTACCATCACAGTTGTTGTCCATCCCGTCGCACAACTCTTCTTGGGCCGGATTTGCCGACGAATTGGCATCGTCGCAATCCAAATCGTTGGTGCTGTAGCCCTCGGGCAAAAAACAGGCTTGGGTGGACTGCGTGGTATCGCCGTAGCCGTCCTCATCCGCGTCGAGATAAAAATAGGTACCCAAGTCCTCATCGATGACACTATTGCAATTATTGTCGACCAAATCGCACAACTCCTCTGCACCGGGGTAGCTATTGGCATCACCATCATCGCAATCCGATCCGTTCGAAACAAATCCATCGGGTACCTCGCAGGCCATGGTGGTCAGCACGGGATTACCAAAGCCGTCGAAGTCGCCATCTGCATAAAAGATCTCTTGGACTCCTTCATCTATTTCACCGTTGCAGTCGTTGTCCACTCCGTCGCACAGTTCCGGAGCGGAGGGGAAAATGGTCGCGTCTCCATCATTGCAGTCTTCCGATGAGTCGTATCCGTCTAAATCTGCATCGACTGCTTGCTCCTCGATTTGATCTTCGTCTACTTTCTCTTCACTGTTCGAACATGCCAAAAGCAATAAGGGCAACCAAAACCGCATATCTCACTCCTTAGATATATATGACAAGAGTAGCTTATCCATAACAAAACGGCTTTGCCACTTCCCCAACCATCAAAAAGGAGAGACGATCCCATTGCTACGGCTCAATAAGGCGTATCAAGTCAGGTTGGTTGTGCGAACGCAGATACTCAACCCCGTCTTTTTTCCGTCCGGAATCGCGATAGAACTGGGCGATATCGCGTAGAGACTGTCGATACAATGCAGATTGTGTTCCCTCTGTATCCGCACTTTGCGCAACAACCTCTTTCATCGTCTCAATCGCCTCCTCGTACTGACTGAGATTAAAGTAGCACCAAGCCAATCTGTAGCGCGCCAAACGGTATTGGGGTGCGGTCAGAGGGATCTTCTTGTAGGCGAATATCGCTTTTTGAGGCTTGTCTTGGGAAAAGTAATGTTCCCCGAGCTGCATCGTGGCCGCCGATCGATACCGACTCTTTGCGTAGCCCTTAAGAAGGCGACCGAAATGGCGCATTGCCTCTTCGGTTTTCCCCATGTTCATCAGTATTGTGCCGAGCCGATATAGAACTTCATCGTTTCGAACGTGTTGGGGATTTTCTTTGAGAATCAACAAATAGGCTCGGGCGGACTTTGACATCCACATTTGACTGTTCGCCGTATCTTTTTGGACGTTTGAGGAATCACATTGCGTACGCGCCAAACAGGAGGTGTACTCCGCTTCGTACACCCGATCTTCGTCTGTGACCCAGTATTGCCCTTCCAAATAATATTGCTCGGCCAGCCGAAAGAGCAAAGCAATGCGCGGTTCTCCCCGCAGCGAACGATCACGCAGCATCTGCTCTAGATTTGCGATTAGCGAACGCCGCGCTTTGATCGTTGTATTTCGTATGGACGGACTTGCCTTAGATGATCTCGAGCCATTCCGCTCGGACTGGAATGGAGTCCTGTCTCGATGGGGCTGTACCGGTTTTTTGGCTTCGGACTGCAAGTACAAGGTGAAAGAGACATTCTCCACCGATTTTTCGCGAAGATAGAGAGCCTTCTCTTGGATCTTACCTTGGTACTCCACCCGTATACTTTTCGCACATACCGGAACATCAAAGGTTCCCGGGCTGGTTCCGATTTTCTCTCCGTCGAGAAAAATCGTCGCGGCGAGATCGTTGTTGTCTTGGTCGGACACCGAGACATCGATACCGGACGGTCGCTCGGTCAGCGGATATCGAGTGACGATTTCCTTTTGCCCCGCTTGCAGTTGGAAGCGATAATCGGGCCCTGTGTAGCAAGGGTCATCCACCTGCAATTCGTGCATGCCCGCGTCCAGTTCTACATTAATTGGCGTTGTCTGTTTTTGCCTTTGATCGATGCGAATGTCCACGCCTTCGGGATTGGTCGATACATGCAGGTATCCAAATTTGGGCTTTAATGACGCGTATATCTCTTGCTCTTTGGATATTTCACGCTGCTCTCCCCACTCGAAATAACGCTCTTTTTGGATGCTAAAATAGTGTGACCCCACAGAGATGGCCTTCGAACACGGAGTCGCATTGCATACGAGTTGCCCATCGACGAGAACCGCGGCCCCTTGCGGATCGCTCTGAAACAGAAGAATTCGTCTTTGGTTGTCGTCTTGAACGCTCCAGTCCGTAGTCGCTCCCCCCGAAAAACCCGTCGCGTCCGAATCGAGCGATCGAGACTCTGTGCGAATTCCCTCTCGAAAAACTTGGACGCCAAGATTTTGGGTGGCCGAAATCAAGCTCTTAACCGACTCGGTTTCCATATCCTCCGTTCCCAAAAGATTCCCCCGCGCTGTTTCGTGCATCTTAATGCTGAGAACATACAGGCCGCGAATTTGAACCAATTCTCCTGAAATCACATAGTCCGCACCAATATTCTTAGCGAGCTCCACTTCGCAAGCACCTTTGCAGTCCTCGATTCCTTTCCCCATATCCTTGAGGATTTCCAGCATGTTTTCACGGGTGATGATCAAGAGATCTTGCCCCTTGATCTTTCGACCTTTACTCGCCTTGAGAGTCCCTGCGCGCACTTTGTCGGATAAAACCCGCAATAAGGATTCTTCTACCTCGATTCCCTGAAATTCCAGCACGGCCAGGCGCACATCGGCTCTTGCGATGCTCGGTAAGAACAGGATCCAAAAGAGAAGAAATAAACGATACAATGCGAAACTCCTTGTATATGTTGTTTCTAACACTCTTTGTCGTTTGAAGATTTCAATTCGCTCCACGCGTCGTATCGGAATGATGTAGCACACCCGTTCAATCGAAGATTAACAGTATACATCGACATATTCTTCGTTTATGATGATTAAAAAGAAAGCGAAAATTCCAAATCCCAAAGGAGATTCACGATGAAAAGAAGCCTATTTTTCTGCGTCGTTTCCACCATCGCCTGCGGACAAGGAAAAATCACAATCGAGGAATGCTCCGGAGACGACTGCCCTACGGAAGAAAGCGAACAAGAGGAGTCTGTAGAGGACTCGGCTACGCCTACATCCGCCACAGAACCGTCAGGAGAACCCGCCGCTGAGCCCGAAGTCTCTGTGGACAGTATGGACAATGACGGTGACGGCTATTCCGAAAACGACGGAGATTGCGACGACACCGACCCCGACATCTCCCCGATCGGATCGGATGAGAGTGTCGATGGCGTGGATCAAAATTGCGATGAGGTCGATGGCGTGGACGACGATGGCGATGGTGTCGCCAGCGAGCAAAGTGGGGGCGACGACGTGGACGACACGCGCGTCGACGTCTCTCCCAACATTTCCGAAGCGTGCGACTATCTCGATAACGACTGTGACGGCGTCATCAACAACGACAGAACCTGCTTGGTCTACGCACACTCTTCGAACACACTCTATGAAGTCGATCCCTTTAATATGACGATTTCTGAAGTCTCGAGCGTGCCGACGCTCTATGATTTCGATACCGACATGTCGGGTACGTTATACGGAATCTCACCGCCCAGTATTGTCTACATGTTTGACGAAACCAATCTCTCTTGGACACAAGTCGCGACATTAAATCATAATTATGGAACCTTAAACGGCTTTTGCATCGATTCTACCAACCGCATCTATGCCACCGTCGGAAATTCGGTTTTCACCATAGATGCCAGCACCGGAAATGTGGCTCTAATTGGAGATCTCGGCGGCAGCTTCCACTCGAGCGGGGATTGTGTCGTCGACAAAATTGATGGGATTTATATGACCTCACAGGGCAGCGGCGGCGATGATTTGGTTCGCATCAATTCGGCAACCGGAGAAGGAACCCTCGTCGGCAACACCGGTGTCGTTGGGATCTACGGACTCACAAGTGATTGGGGTTATATGTTTGGCTTTACGGGCAGCGGCGATCTCATCAGAATAGAAAAAACGACAGGGGCTTCTGTCTACCTCCACACCTTCCCCAATATCGTATTTTACGGTGCTGCTAGCAGTTCGATGCGCTAACCGGCCAAGCCAAAGAACCCAAATCTCCTCGGTTTCAATCCTCAAGAGGACACAAAGGGGATGTGTTTCCAAAACACTACCCCGCGTTGCTCGAACCGTATTGTTCTTGGAGAAAGACCGTCCACGCATCCGCCCGCTCAACCCAAGCGCCGTACAAAAAAATGAACGGACGCAACGCCTCGTATTGCGTGCCCAACATCTGATAAAATACACACTCGCAACCGCCGGTCTCGTCAACAACCGCCAATGCGTAGTAATCGATATCGGAATGTCCGCCGGTATTGTACATTTTCTGCTCTCGCACACATCCTTCCAAACCATTCGCGGCAAACCATTCATCGAGGCGTGCACAAAAATCTGAGATTTGCTCGGCCGCGGTCGCTCGCTGCGGAAAGGTATGGATGGAACCGTAGTAGATCGTTTTTTGGGGTTGCCCCACGAACTTCCATTTTGGATGTAAAAAACCACGCATGTCTTATCTCTAACACCTCGGAATTCAGGACATGTATATCCTATCACAAGGTGTCACCATCCACACCGAAAACCGGTATCCCCGCCGCAACACTGTACTCGACGGCCTGTTGAACGATCCAAGGGGTATCTTCTTTTGCAACCGGAATATAAATTCCGTCGACGGTAGACTCCACTGCCTCAATGATTCCCTCTGCCAACTCGCTCTCGTATATCTCGACGTTGGCTTGTGCAAAGGTGCTCAGGCGGTGTCCTCTCTCCCGTACGATCTCCTCTAAATTTTCAGGTGCACGTGCGATCACGCCCAAACGCAAACCACGCTTATCTTGAAGATATTCTCCCAGCGGTGTTTCCATTTTGAGATCATATACATTCTCGACATCGACGATGCGATCCTCTTCGCTCTGCACGGACGACCAATCTAGATATGCATCTGCATTCACGGCGTATACACCCATCTCCAAAGCCGGGAGTTCCATGAGCGGATCATGGGCGATTCCGAGCACCGATGCATCGGTTATGTCCATAACGAGATAAGACTTTCCTTTGAAGACACGGTCAACCTCTACCTCTACCAATCCCTTTCGTTCCAATTTCGGAACCAGCTGGGGCGAGCGATGATGAGAACTGTCCCACTCCGAGCACGCTCCCAAAGTCAAAGGAATCCACAGTGCAGCTATCCAATTTCGTTTCATATTTTCTCCTGTAATTGACACATTTGCCAACAAGCGCTGTTCACCTGGCTCATCAGCGTCACGCTAACCTTCGGAAGAATCAAAAAGGACATAAGGCCTTTTTTCTCAAAAAGATCCATCACTGCATGCTAGCGGTTCAAGAGGACATTTGGATCAGCCCCAGGACTGTCAACCATCGCTGACAGACGGAGAACGCATATTTTCATCTTGGCATGGTTGTTGCTCCGTATGGTGTAAACACCGAAGGAACCCATCATGTTACTCGCCACCCTTTTCATCGCTTGCCTCGAATCGACAAAGGAACCAGCCTTCGAATCCCATTGTGTAGATCAACCGGAATCAATAGCGATGGACGATGAACGAGGCGGAGTCTCCTTCGAAAATCTCTTACCAAACACACCGACGGGTCAAAGTCAATTTCTATACGAGGGAGAGTCCCGTTGCGCGCGTTGGCACCTATTGATCGATCCGAACAGCGTAACGCACGTCCAATCTACCGCGGTTGAATCGAACCATTCGCACGACACATCTCTTTCTTGTTCGGATTATATGACTGTACAAGCAACCTTGCGCTTAAGATCTCCAGATGGACTGTTCGACGAAGACATCTCCCTCTCTCTCTACCACTCCCTTGCCGATGATCGAGAAAACGGACTGCACTTTTACCAAGAGCTACCGGTCTCCGCTCTTCAAGGGAGCCTAAAACCAACCGATTTTTACAACGAAGAACGTTCCAAGGCTGACCGTCTAACATTTGACGGTTCTGTCGGTACCGATCACTTCCGTGCGTATCTCCATATTTATGCAGAAGACGAAAATACGACGCACGCCTTCTTGGAAGAGATCGTATCATTCGAACGATCCTGCGGATAAACACGCTGACCAACAACACCGAGGATGGAGCTCGTCTCCATCCTCACCGTTTTTCGTCTTCGGATGATCGCATCCGATACGATGCGCCGATCTCAATCCCACCAACCTGAATCGATTGTACTTTCTCAAAGGGATACTCCGCCGGATGCCAACGAAAGTTACTGACAAAATAATCTGCTTTCTCTCGTTTGGACACGAATCGAATGCGTTCTTGCTCTTCTGGTGTCAGAATATTTTTGGCGTACATCGCGGCAATGTTGGCCATCCCAACATGAATTACCCCCTCTTCTCGGGCGAGTAAATCCTCGAAAAGCGGTCGATAGACCAATCCCCAGTAGTCGACCTCGTACCGTGCACGAATGGAATCGGTCGGTCCTGCTAAGACGTTAAAGTATACGTTTTGAAAGGGGTGCATCACCACCATCACCCCGGCGATCCATAACGAATGACCCGCGATGAATAGGCTGCCGAGCCGACTGCTGCGCAGCCAAAGCCAACGTAAACCCATCACCGAACACCACAAGAAGGCGGGATATATGAAATATAGGTGGCGCCAACCGTCATAGATCACCGAACCCAAGCCGATGATCAACACGAGCGGAAGAGCGCCACTCAACAACACCCACTGATCGATCCAGCGCTCCTTCCCCCACCATTCTCGACTCCAAAGCCCCAAACCGAACAGAACGCTGTAGGCTACCGGAACCGTAATTGCTATCCACACCAACGGGTAATGCCACGGTAAATTCTCCGCGGCGACAAAGGCTCCTCGATACAGTACCTCTCCTTTCCACGGAAAATGAGACATGTGTTGTATAGCTTCTACAATGCCCCACGGACCGCGAATCCAAAGCAACGGCCACGTTAGCTGTAATATAAGCAACGTCGCCAAACCATATCCCAACACCAAGCGCCATCCATTTCTTCGCATGCGCAGCAGGAAAAGACCGGTATAAACCAAAACCAAAACGCCCATAATTCGGATGTTAATCAAAAGCGCCGTCACCAAGGCATGAACAAATAAGCGCCGAATGGTTGGCTTCTCGGTAAGAGAGATCCCACTATACAAGGCCAAAATGTAGAAGGATAAAAAAGGAATATCTTTGCAATTGTAAAAAGAGTGCGCAAACATGCGGGGGCTGAGAAATAACAATAAAACCGCACAAAGCGCCCAACCATCCCGCCTCAACCAAGCCATCAGCGACGCCTCTCCGGCTCCTTCTCCCCATCGTTTGCGGGCCAGCGCAAAAAAGGCACACAGCCCAATCCAAAAAACCACAAAATTGAATATGTGATGATACAAGTATCGCTCTCTTGTACTCGCATCGTCCATCCATGCATCAAAAAATGCCAAGAGCATTGGGATCAAGGAACCGTGATACCGATCAAAGGCCGTCACGAACTGGGGATTTCCCTCGACGATATACCGTTGCAGCATGGCTCCGTATTCGACCACAATGGGCTCATCCCAAGATACCCCATAATCAGGATAG
>JAYYRF010000513.1:0-2539 GCA_036127535.1 Myxococcota bacterium
TGATGCGCTTTTCGTTGCGCGGCGTTGAAATGCAAAGGCATCGTCATATTGTCTATTGGAGTCCTTGCGCGGACTGGTGGCTCGATCGAGAAGGGAATCTTTATTTCCGCGGGGAGACCTTTGCATTGTTGCCGCATGTTCCCAATTGCGTAACGGGATATCAGGGGGTGTGTTGTTATCGTTGGGAAGACTACTTGATCTGTTTCGATCGCGATGGATCGCTTTTCGAAGTGGAACACGCAGGAGCCGGATTGATTCATATGAGCTTAGATGCGCGCTTTTTGGCTGTGGTTGAGAATGCAGAAGCAATCGCGATTTATACCGTTTCGAGTGGTATATGTTCCTTTCGGTATCCGATTCAAGAAACGGTGGCGGAGTTGCGATTTGTACTCGGTTGGAAATTATTTCTCCGATACGATAGTGGAGACTTCGTCCTCCTACAACTCGAAGGGCTTTCATGAAGCATTGGCGTGAGAGTGTGATCCTTGTGATTCTCTGTGCTTGCATGCTTCGTGGCTTGTGGCTGTTCGATTTCATCTTGGCTCCGTTGTACGATTTGGCGAGTCGGCAACAACCGGTGGAAAGCAAAAAAGATCTCCTGCGGGTGTATCAATCGTTTCAAACGGTTCGATATGCGCAGATACCCGATTGGGTATCGCGTTATCAAGTGGAAAAGTACGGGCACTCCAAACGGTATCAGCGGTCTGAATTTTTACGGATTTCTTGGTTTGAGCGCTACCGATTTGTCGTGGGCCGCCATCGAGTCAAAGATTTCATGACCAAAGATCGTCTCTTTCGTGAGCATGTACCCATTCCGCACCTAGACAAAGTACAAATTCTCTGCTTGGACAAACAACTGTTGCTCCGGTTGTTGGAATTGAAGACCGCGCTGAAGAAAAAAGGCATGAATCCGGACGCATTCTCTATTACGTCAGGGTTCCGTCCTTCCTCGTACAATCAACTTGTTAAGGGTGCATCGCGAAGTCAGCATCTGTGGGGGAACGCCATCGATCTATGGGTGAGCGATGTCGATAAGAATGGAAAAGTAAATCGTAAGGACAGCGATGAAGTGTATCGCCTCTTGGATCAAAAAATCATCGGCTCCAAGGGTGGTGTAGGGAAGTATGAATCCTATCGCCTTTTGCATATGGATACCCGTGGAAAACGGGCTCGTTGGGATTATAGCCAGTAATGAAAATAGAAAAGGAAGTGCAATGTTGTTGATGTGGTTGGCTTGTATATCCGATCCTCCGCCCAAACCGGATGTTCTCTTGGTTGTCTTGGATACCGTTCGTGCCGATCGGCTCTCTTCGTATGGTTACGCCCGTGCAACAGATACGCAGCTCGTTGAAATTGCGAATGCCGGGGTGCTCTTCGAAGATGTGACGGCTCCAAGTTCATGGACTTGGCCGAGTCATGCGTCGTTGTTTACCGGAGCCCAACCTTGGGAGCACGCTGCGCATCGTTCGAAAGACGGTGTTGCGATCGAAGGCTCGGATTGGAGTGTTTCTCTCATGCGCGAAGATATACCGACCTTGGCCGAGTCCTTTTCCAAAGCTGGTTACGAGACATTGGCCTACAGCACCAATAGCCTTTTGGATCCGGAACTCGGACTGATGCGCGGTTTTTCAGAATCGGTTGCGACATCGGATGAGGCAAAAACGATGGCGCTTGCGCAAGCAGCCCTCGAGCGAGATAGAGACAAACCATTGTTCTTATTTGTGAACCTTATGACGGCTCATGCTCCGTACTTGGTTGCCGAATTCGTTCCTTGGTCTGCCCAGCACAAGCGGGATTTTGATATCCGAGATCAACCCCTCGATTGGGCAAAGCCATTTCTCTTCACCGAGTACCCAGGCCTGAATCTTCCCTATTATGTAGACAGCGGCCTGAACGGGGAGATGCTGTACACCAAGGGAGAACTCTCTATCCCTTCCGAAGATTTGATTAAAGTGGGGGATCTGTACGATGGGGAACTGATGCGTCTCAATCAGATGCTTCGCACATTGATTCTGCGTTGGGGCAACCGAAGAGGGATGGTTGCTGTTACGTCCGACCACGGAGAATATCTCGGAGAAAAGCATCGGATCGGACACGGTGTCGATTTGGATCCGTCCGTTTTGTCTGTCCCGCTGGTGATCGCGTATCCGGGTGTAATTGAGCCCGGTACGCGCAGAACGGAGCCCGTCGAGATGCGTCGATTGGGGGCCACATTGCTGGATTTAGCCGATATACCGGTAAAGGAGGGATTTTTGTCTTCCTCGTATTCCTTGCGACGCCCACAAGAGGGGAGCGTTGAGGCTGGTGTGTGGGGCTTTCGCGATTGGGAAACGAGCGTAGGACCGCAATACGGGGTTCGACGAAGATGGATTCGAGAAGGGCAATGGGCTGCAGCGATAGACGAGACGGGGCGAGGAGAACTGTACAACACGACCCTCGATCCGCTGTGCACTCGTAATGTTGCATCGAATCACGCGGATGTTTACCAACGCTTCGTACAGACTGCACAACAAAGTTTTTCTGCGGAGTATGAAAACCA
>JAYYRF010000514.1:0-3429 GCA_036127535.1 Myxococcota bacterium
CTCAAACATAAAGTCCTCTTCTTCTTCAAATTGAAACCCTTCGGGTTTTTTCTTCTCTTTCGGAATTTCCTTTAGTTCGGGGATAATCGAACGAAGTGGCGTACCGTCCCACGGTTTGGTTTTCACATCGCGCAGTTCCGGGAGTGGCCCTGAAGCTGGATCTTGACGCACAATATGAAATTCTACGCGGCGATTTTGAGCTAAACTGGCTTCATCGGAGCCTTCGACTTTTGGTAACGCTTCTCCATATCCACGATAACTCATCCGATCTGGGTGTACACCGGCTGCGGTGAGGGCACGGTAAATTGCTCGTGCGCGCAAATTGGAAAGGTCGTAGTTGTAGTCGAAGGAGCCCTCTTCCGACGCATGACCTTCGATCACGAGGTGACCGATTTTGATGTCTTCATTGATGATGTTTGCTACAAATTCCAGTGTGGGTTTGGACTCGAGCAAAATGGTATCGGTACCGACTTTGAATTGTATCGCGTCCCGAATGTAAATTTGATCGTCTTGAACCTTTGCCAACTCCTCCTCTTCGAAGACGGGCTCGTCAGGAGGTGGCTCTTGTTGAGGGATTTCAATGATGGGCTCTGGTTCAAAGGGTGGGGGATCTGTTTCGAAGACCGGTTTGGGCTTTTCCCCTTTTCTATGATAACGAGCACTGGCAAAAACCCGAATTTCTGAAGTGCCGTATCCTTGTGACAAACCTTTTCCGAGACCGACTTCCCAGTTGATGTCATCGTTGTACTTCAGCTGTACGAAATTGATGAGTTCGGCCGAGCTTTCTGCACCACCGCGAAGAAAATTATTGAGCCCCGAACGCATTAAGACCAATGTTCCCAGCGCAAAATTTTCCGGCCAAAGATTCCAGCGGAGACCGAGATTGCTGACCAATTCATTGCTTAATACAAAATCTTTATCGGTATTGACCGGCTCGCGAAAGTGCATGGAAAGTTCACCCAATGCTTCGAAGTTTTTCCAATCTGCCTGAAAGAGACCGCCGAGAGATCCTCGCACTTGCAGTTCTGAAAGCCATGCATTTTTCGAACCTGTGGGAAGATAAAAATCTACCTTTGCGGCTGTGCGAATGCTTCTATTTTGATAGACCTTCACGCGCACCCCTGCGTTGGCGTCTCCAAAACCAAGTCCGGTTCTGGTCAAGGACGGATTTTCAGAGCCCCATTGCATCGCGACAGGGATGCGAAGATGTACGGAGACCAACTTGGAGAAATCAAAGGCTGCACCCAAGTTGAGGCTTTGCTTTTGACCAACAATTGATCCGCGGTCCGCATTATCGGCATACAGAACCAGCGGATCTCGAATGTACTGCGTTTGTACCGTTAAGTAGAGATGGCCGAAGTCGTTGATGGTGGTACTGTCGATGCCAGGAATGGAGTTAGGAGAAATGCTGACGGGCAAAATTTCGATGTCGGCGTTTTCACCGGAAGCGAGACATAGACCGATGAGAAGTGATATCATGGCTCCTCCGCTGGCGACTCTGTAGAGTCATCGGTTGGGGGTTTTTCGTTGGCTTCATTCGTCTGTTGATCGGTTGCCTGGTTCTTTTCTTCTGGGGCGTTCGACGGTTCTGCAGTGGCACCGGTGTCCGGAGGTGGTGCTGCATCTTCGGATACATCTCCGGATTCCGTCGCTTCTCCTTCGGGTGACTTGGCTTCCTCAGTCTCGTCTGTCTCTTCCTTTGGTGTTGGCCACGTTTTTTCAATCTTTTCAGCGACCAAGCTTTTGGGGAAATAATCCGAGATACTTTTGGTGGATTTAATTTTTGTAGGGATCTTGGAAGACTGGTATACGATTCCTGCGCTTCCGAGCAGGAACAGGGACGTCCAAATGCGGTCCTCATTTTTCGCAATATCGCTATCGCTCATCATTAGCAAAGGGACGACCGCGGTGGCGGCGAGCGCGCCAGCACCAACCTGAAGCCTTTGGCTCAGTTGGAAAGATTGTTTTTCTTCCGATTTTAGAATCTCCATCAGGATATTGTCTTGTGTTAATACCGCGTAGTCGATCGCACGTGCCGGACGATTCTTATTGTCGATTATATTCCAAGTGTCCCCTTCCTCTACGATTGAGATCTTTCGATTGGGGTCATAGCAGATACCGAAGGGCTGCAGTTTCCAACTCTGCTTCTCGATTTTTAAGTGGAGTGCACATTTGGCTCCATACGCCGTTCGTGCTTTTTTGATCTCCCGCCGAACGTCTCCAAACGTTGGGATGGGATGAACATAAAAATCCAGATCCGGATCTATTTTTTTACACTGACTGGTGAGTTCCAATGCTTTGGTTCCGGACGTCGCAATTAGAAGTTTACGACCAGCAATTGCTCTGTAGCGTTGCAAAGCAAAGGTAAGCTCAGATGGGTTTGACCATGAGAGGGTTGAGATCAGAAATAAAAACAAGTTATCTCCTTCGAAAGAGAAATAGGACGATAAATGTACAGAGCGGGAAGTCCAGTGGAACCGTACGGCAACCGGATGGCTTTGGATCTTCTGCCGGATATAGCTTATCTAACAGGTTTTTAGGAGAGATGACTCCATATCCATAAAATGGATGATGACCATTTTCATCAACAGATACCAAAGGAGATGGAATAGCGGTGTCGATCAGTATATTGTGCACCTCCGCACGAGAGAGTGTTGGATCTTCCGAAAGCAGCCATCCGATCAGACCGCTCACAATGGGGGCGGCTGCACTGGTTCCACCAAAATTGGTTGTGCTTTGGTCATTGGGAGCGATGGAGACCGTAGCACTGGGTGCTGTGAGATCAATGCCGGAACCATAATTTGTATATTGCGTGGGACGCTCATAGCTGTCGATGGCAGAGATGCAAAGAACTTCCTCCATAGCGCACAGTTCGTCGGGTTGGATTTCTCGGTCTTCATTGCCGGCGGCAAACACAATTACGGTTCCTTTTCCATTCCGTCCTTCACTGGCTACGCGCTGAATTACATCGGCAAGCGGCGTTGGAACTGGCATAGATACATTGTAACCCCAAGAATTATTAATTACATCGACCCCTTGATCAAAGGCGTGTTGAAACGCGGCGATGTCGGCGGATAGAGGTGCTCCTTCGCCAAGCATTCGGATCGGAACCAAGGAGCATTCTGGACATACTCCAACCATACCGGCGTCGTTGTCGGCTTGCGCAAGAGCAATCCCCGCAACGGCTGTTCCATGCGTATCACATATTCCGACTTGTCCGTTGAAACAGTAATCTCCGGGACGGGGGGATGGATCATCGTCTGCGTCCACAACATCGATGGGTGCGATAATTTTATTTTGGAGATCGGGATGATATATGTCGATACCAGAGTCTATAACGGCGATCTTTATGCTTGAATTACCCATATTTTGCTCAAAGAGTTCTTCGATTTGAAGATAGTCGAGATACCATTGTCCATCAAAAAGCGG
>JAYYRF010000515.1:0-2849 GCA_036127535.1 Myxococcota bacterium
CCACCGAGAAAGCAGGTTCACGTTCATGGCATTGGTCTCTACATGTTCGGTTTGCGCTCTTTTCCTTTCGTCGGTCGAATCCAACGTCGAGATATGCTATGGAACCAGTTGATAGACGTAACGAGACGAGGAGCGAGTGCCGTAGTTATCCAAGGCCCGGAAGGGTGTGGAAAATCTCACTTGGCTCGATGGCTCTGTGAACGAGCAGAGGAAGTCGGTGCCGCAACCAGTTATCGCATAAACTACGAGAAGGACTTTAATGACAAAGGGGGGTTGTGCGAAGCCATAACGAACTCCTTACGCTGTCAAGGGCAGGACGTACAGCAGATGACCAGTCGTCTTCAACAGTTATTTCAGTTTGATGAAGCCCTCTTTGAAGCCATACCGAAAATCGTATCTTTGTTACAACCCAAAGGCTTAAATGCCGATCAAAGCGTCGATCTGACGGAATGGGAACGGCACGGATTGTTTTTACGCCTTCTTTTACGATCGAGCCGCGAACAGAACAGCACTGGATTAACAAGTCCCATCGTCTGCTGGATTGATAACGCACATTGGGGTGCAGAAGGCCTGCGATTTTGCCGCTCCATCATCTCTGCAGATCACATTCGAAGTATCCCCATCTTATTTATACTGACCATGAAGCCCGAGGAGCTGGTTGCACAAAGACTCGAACGCATTGAGATGGCCGCCCTACGAAACCATCATCGATGTAAAAACATCCCTCTCAACCCGATTTCTCAAGAGGAACATCGGAAAATCCTCCAAAACTTTCTCGATCTGTCCCCTTCTTTACTCGATCACTTGGTTCGCCACACGGAGGGGAATCCACACTTTGCCAAAGAGACAATTGCAGACTGGATACGAAGACATGTTCTCGAATACAGTCCGCAAGGATTTATGCTGAAAGACGGAGAAGAGTTTTCCGTTCCCAGAAGTATTAAACAAGCTTGGAAGATTCGTTTGGGTGCAGCAACACGAGAGTTTGACGACGGCATGATGCAGATGAGCGAGTTAGCAGCCATGATGGGCACACATGTTTACATGGAAGAGTGGACGGCGCTCAATCCCTCTTTTCCGTCGGACAAGCTACGAGAAATCGTAGATGAACTTCTCCGACACCGCCTTGCAAGGCGATGGAAAAGCGCCATCGGCTGGTCCTTTGTGCACCCCGTAATCCCGAGACTGTTCATCAAGAGCGCAGAATTTTTTAAAAGAGACAAACCGGGACACCTTCGGATCGCTCAAATGCTTCGCAGCCACAAGCGGGTCGATACCTTTGAACGAATCGGAAAACATCTCATTGCAGCGGGCGAGATCAAAGAAGGACTCTCACAACTCCTCCGAGGTGCGAAAATTCGGAAGCGACGATGCGAACACGGTCAAACAGTCGAATTGCTCGATAATTACGAACGCTGTATGCGTCAATCTCAAATTAAAGCCATGGACGAGAGATGGGGCTTCTCTTGGAGCATTCGTTTTGAAATCGCATACGAGCAACAAAACCAAGAGCTTATCGATGAACTGAAATCAAAACTTCGCCAAGCGATTGTTCGATACAATTGGCCTTACACACAAAGTCACTTTCTCGCGGTAGAAGGACAAGAGTTACTGGCAGCCGGTCAGTTTCAAGAAGCGCGATACATATTCAATCGTGGCAGTATTTTAGCAAGCGCTGCGGAAGATCAATCTCTTCACCACCGGCACAAACGCGGGATCATCAAACAGTGCTTTAGCACCGGCAACATTACAGAAGCACGCAAGATTTTGGACGAATTATCCGTTTCGGCACAAAGGCTGAATGACAAGTACAGCATCGGAATGTGTTCTCTATACTCAGCGATGCTCGACTTACAAGAGGACAAACTCAGCAATGCAGAAGCTACACTCCAAAGTACCATCAAGTACTTTTTGCAGTACAAACTGATTCGATTCGCCTCTGAAGGTATCAATATGCTGGGAGACGTCTACCGCAAAATGGGACAATGGGAGAAGGCGGAAAAACACTATATCCATGCAATCATGAAAATGGAGGAAATGAACCACCCCGAAATGGTAATACCACAACTCAATCTTGCAATTGTACGTCTACAAAAACGAGAGTACCGCACCGTTCTCCCCGAACTTTTGGAGTTGATTCCAAGCCTCGAAGCCAACAACAAACTGACGTGGGCGCTCTTCGCGAGAATGATCGCACAACTGGCTCTAACGACTCAAAATCGTTGGGAAACATGGAAAACAAACCTTATCCAAATTGAGAAGCAGATCACACAAACCAAACTGGTCGATGCCGATATAGCATCACTTGCCCTACAAACCGCTACTCTAACCGCATCGAAGGGCAAAAAAACTGATGCACTGCGCCTATTCAATCTAGCCAAAGAGCAGTACAGAGCCATTGGGCTAAGGCAAAAAGAACACTCGATTCAGGTTCTCATCGATTCTTTGTAACATCAATTCTTTTGGAAGATCGAGTCGATGAAATCCATCATGGTTTCAGCAGGAATGGCCAGCACCTTTGCCGCCGCCTCCAAGACACCAAATTCTCGAAATTCTAAGAAATCATCGGCGACGCTCGCACCGAGCAGTAATCCAAAGATGCTGAGTCTCTCTTCCATCGTGAGTCGGTTCGGCAGTTCTACAACGGCTTTCTTGTAGCACTCATTTAAAACCAACGGATCGTCCAAACCGAGATTTCGGATCAAATCAGCGGGGAAAAAATGCTCGAAGTAATCTTGCTCTTCTTTCAGTATGACCTCATCTGCTGCGATAACCTCTTCAACAAGCTTAATTTCAAAGGCATACTTCATCCGAATCAACTCTAACTCCATATCCCTCTCCTCGTAAAT
>JAYYRF010000516.1:0-15915 GCA_036127535.1 Myxococcota bacterium
AAGCCTCGGAAATGTTCCAGCAGGTAATTGCGATGAAGCCCAAATCCAAACAGGCCTCCAATGCCGCTACACGCATCTCCGACGCACTTGCTTTCCGTGCCGAAGCCAAAGAGAGCAAAGAGGACTACGCACAGGCTCTCAAGGACTACGTTTCACTGAGAGACACCGCCAAGGCGTTTGAGGCACAAAAGGGTCTGGGCAACAAAAAGTTCAAAAAAGACATGTATGACTACTACGAGACGGCATCTGCGAAGGTCATCGAAACAAGATTCAACGGTTCCTCAAAGGGAGATGCAGATAAGCTGAGCGCAGCAGATGCCTATCTAGAATTTATCATCGAATTTCCCAAGTCTAAAAATGCTCCCGTTGTATTGAACATCGCGGCAATTTACTACTTCAATACCAACGAAGTAAAAAAATCAATGGAATCTCGCCATCTCATGATCGAGCAATATTCCACATCGAAATATTATCTCGAGCACCTCGCAAAGCTCGGGTTCAACTACGCTGCGATCGCCAACTACCGAGTCGCCGCAGAATGGTATGAGCGCCTATACAAAGAGGCTCCTGACTACACCGACGGTGACGGGAATACCGTTGCAAAAGAAGCCATCCGACGAGCGGGTATATTCCGTGAGAAGCTCGGAGACTGGGAGCAAGCGGTCAAAAACAAAAAGGAGTTTATGAAAACGTACTCCGATGATCCCATAAGCATCAAGATGCCGATTGACATCGCGCGGATCTACCAAGACAACGAGCAGCCCAAAAAGGCGATCAAGGCCTACTCTGACTACTACACCAATCCGCCCAAAGGGGCATCAAAGTACGATCTGTTCTACGCGCGCCAGCAACACGGGCTGCTTTTAAAACAGCAAGGGCAAAAGAAACAGCTCGCAAAGGTTTGGAAGAGGACCTTGGAAGCGTATACCAAATACATCAAGGACAAGGATAAAAACAAACCGTCCAAAGAAGAGATCGACGCGATTACGAAAATCATTGCAGAAATCAAATACGATCTCGCACAACCGGCTGCCAATCGATACCTCAACATGAAGATCACGGGCACAACATCCACAAATGTGAAAAAGATTCAGCGAATATTGAACAAGCAGATCAAAGACAAACTCGAAACGAAAAAAGAAGTTGAAAAACTCTACACCGAGATCGCGTTCGAGTTGGAAGGCGGGAAGTGGTCTCTCGCGGCCTTGGTTGAGATCGGAAAACTCTACGATAACTATGCCGAAACCATTGAGAACTCTTACGTACCCAGCTTCTTTGATGAAGGGCAAGCGGAACTCTACAAAATGCAGTTGCAAGACCAGGCTTATAATTACAAGCAGAACGGTATTAAGTTCTATGAAAAGGCAATCGAATTGGCCTTTGAATTTAGCATTTACACCGAAGCCACCGAATACGCGATGGATCGCCTCGGAAAAGTACTTCCCGATCAATACTCCGCACGAGAAGAGGATGTCATACCCCCTGGTTATCTATCCAGCACACAAAGAACACGCTCTCTCATTCAAACAGCGGAATAGGAGTTTTCATGAGAACCACAATATCCGTTCTTCTTTCAATCTTTACATTCAGCACCATTGGCTGCGGCCCCAAAGAAACGGTTCCAAAGCCTACCGATGGCCCTAACCCGCGCTATGAATTTGTTATGGGCGTAAAGACACTTCAAAAACCCGACAGAAAAACGGGAGAATACGATTACGAAACCGCCTACAACCATTTCCTAACGGCAACACAACTCGACCAAGAATTTGTAGAGGCCTATTACAACGCCGCTTGGACGGCCGAGAAGATGGATAACATCGAAGATGCGATCAACTACTACCAGCAAGCTTATGAAAAGAGTGGATCGAAATCTCTTCTTTGGAGCGTTACCGACATCCTTCGCGAGAATAAACGAAGCGCAGATGCCAGCAAACTCCTGCAAGCGTATCACGATAAAAACCCCAAGGATTCAGAGGTTCTCTATTCTTTGGTAGAATCATACACCGAGTCTGAACTGTACGATGAAGCAAACAAAGCGATTGAAAAGATTCTTCTCTACAATCCAAAGGATGTAAAAGCCTATCGCTTGCTCTCTCGTAACTACCACGCCCAGCAAGATTATGCGATGAGCTTGCTCTGTGCTGAAAAAGCAAACGAAATCGCAGAAGGGGATCCCGGTATTTCTAACAACATGGGCGTTACCTATTTGGAAATGAAAAAGGAACCGCAAGCGATTCAAAAATTCAAAGACGCACTACAAAAGGACAACGCTCATTTGGAGGCCAATCTCAATATGGGATTCGTCTCTTTGGCCTCCGGAAACTATGGGCTCGCACAACAACGTTTTGACGCGGCTCTTACGAAGCACCCCGAGCACGTTCTTTTAAAAGTTGGACACGCAATTGCACTCCGCGGAAACGGAGAGACCAAAGCCGCGGAGAAAATATACAAAGAACTGCTCAAAAAGAAACCTTCAGAGCAGATCGTGTACTTCAATGCAGCCACATTTTACGCAAAGTATAAGAAGAATTACAAAGAAGCAGAAAAAATCCTCCAAGACTATAAGTCCCGTTTCCCCGAAGAGCTCGCCGTGGAAGAGCGGATTGACCGTGTTTTGAAGCTACAGGCCGAAGAAGAGGCGCGAAAAGAAGCCGAAAGAAAGAAAAAAGAAGAGGAAAGAAAGAGAAAGGAACGTCAGAAAAAGCAGTTTGAAAAGCTGAAAGCAGAATTCCAAACAGCTGACACGGACTATAAAGGCCTAACGTCTACATGTGGATGCTCATTCCTACCCCCACCGACACCAGCAGAGGGAGAAGAACCACCACCACCACCGCGATACAAAGAAATAGATTCTTGTGCCAATGGTGGCGACAATCTCATGATGGCAAAGGAATACCTTGATCAGGTAGCCGATCTCATCGCGATGGAAGATCACGAAATTGCCGCAGACGCGCTCCCCTTCGTAAAGGAAGCACAAGCGGGTCTTGAAGAAGTGAAAGCGATGTGTGTAGGCGCACCCGCACCGGTAGATGGAGAAGAAGGAACCGAAAATACCGAAGCCGGAACAGAGGGAGCCGAAAATACCGAGACCGGAACAGAAGGAACAGAAGAGGGTTCTGAGGGTAAAGAAGCTGGTGATACAGAAGAAAGCCCCGAAGCACCCGCACCGGAGTAAACATCCAATACGTCAAAAAATCATCAAGTTATTCGAGCGGAACGCAGATAAGAGATTCAGAACTATATAATATACATTGTGAAAAGAATTAAAATCGGCTAGATATTTATATCCGCACCACAGGCCTGACTGATATATGGCAAGGAGTGAAGAAATCAATGGAAAAAAGCAATTCCCTAATGTTGGTCTTCGACATTTACATAGATGGAACGTACAAAGGAAAACGAGAGTTTGAAGAAGAGGCCATCGCCCTTGGAAGCGGTGACGTAGCTCTCTCTTTTCCTGATGCAGACCTCAAGCCTCTCCACGCAGTCTTTAACATCACAGACTCAACCGTTTCTCTGGTGGATCTGGGAGCCGGCGGTATATTGAAAAATGGAGAATTGGTAAACAGCAATGCAGAAGTAAAAACCGGAGATAAAATCGAAATCGGTCGTCTCCGTTTGGACTTGAAAATCATCGACCAAGGTTTTGCAGGCGAGGAGATCACCGACCTCAACAAGGCAAGCATGGCCAGCGCGGCGGTCGAAACCGCGGCTGAAACCGCGCCCGAACCCGCGGCCGCAAGTCCTACCAGTGATGAAGAGACGCTAAAGGATTCTCCCGAACCCGCAGCCACACCACAAGAGGCAGCGGCTGTTGCTCAAGAGAAATCCCCAGATGCCGTGGATATTCGCAATCAACTAACGACAGAAACCGGCATTCGCGAAGATTTCTTCGAGGGACCACAGCAAGAGTCTGAAAGTCCCCTCGACTTCGTACACAACTTTGAAAAGTCTACCGGCAGCGATTTACTCGAAGTCGCGCAGCTGTTCGGCCCCGACGTAATTGATGTACAGTACTTTTCTCCCTCGAAAGAACCGGTAACAATCGGTCAAGAGACTGCTCATCGGCTTCGATTTGCCGGACAACCCATCGCATGGGTACCATCGCTCTTCGCAAAGCTTAGCTGGATGATGTACCCCTTCACGCAAGCCCGCGAGGAGTGGAAAACGGATTTCTTTAGTCTCGAAGGAGACATCGTCAGCCTTTTTGAGTGGAATGGCGAAACGCCCACCGCCAAAGTTCCGAGTGGTTGGGATGGCTATCTCTCTGTGGACGGTGCACAAACGTCTTTTCAGGACTTGTTGTCTCAAAACAAGGCCGTGCAACAGAGTAACGGTATTGACATTCCCATGGCAGCCAACCAACAACTGATCCTAAAGAAGGACAGTGAGGTATATGCAGCACAGTTGGTCGGAAAGAAAGATAAATTCTATGTTGGGCTACTTACAGCAATCGATGCCGGAATGGTCGGCATTGCAGCAGGGATTCTCCTCGCCAGCGCTCTGTTTGTCGCTCTTTTGTACGTACTTGCACAACAGCCCCAAGAGGACAACTCCGATGATGTGGCTGAAATGTACCAGGCCATGCTCGAAATGGAACCGGAACCGGAACCAGAAGAAGAAGAAGATGCGAACAAAGACGCTGGTGAAGGTGCAAAGGCCAAAGAAGAAGAAGGCAAAGTTGGTAAACCCGAAGAAAAAATGGAAAAAGCCAAGGGTGACAAAATTGAATCAAAGCAAGATCGCGACAAGAAAGTTGTTGATAACTTTATGTCCGGCCTAGACTTTGGCGCCAATCAAGATGCCGGTGACATGGCGGGTGCATCCGCCGCATTGGATAACTTTAGTGGTGGTCTCGGCGGCGTATTAGGAGCCAAGGGGATTCAAGCTGGTTCTGGTGGTCTCGGCGCCGGTGGCGGTGGCCTTGGTGGCGGCGGTTCTGCGGACGGACTTGGCGGCCTTGGTTCCAAAGGTATGGGTCGCGGTCGCTCGGGTTATGGTACTGGCGGTGGCTCTTTAGGCAAAAAGAAAAAGCGTGGCGCAATCGGTAAAATCGGCGGCTCCCCCATCATTTTGGGTGGTTTGGATAAGAGTTTGATCGATGCGGTCATCAAACGGAACATGTCCCAAATTCGATACTGCTACCAGCGTCAACTCTCTAAAAACCCGTCTTTGGGCGGTAAGATTGTCATCAAGTTCGTTATCGCAAAGGATGGATCCGTATCAAAGGCAAACGTCAAGAGCTCCTCTATGGGTTCTTCAGCAGTCGAAAGCTGCATCGCCGGTCGATTCAAGAGATTCCAATTTCCAAAGCCCAACGGTGGTATCGTTATCGTTTCCTATCCCTTTATATTCTCTCCTGGCTAGAATAGAGGACTCCTAATATGAAAAAACTATGTACTATTGCAGCGACACTGTTAATCCTCCCCAATCTCGCTTTGGCACAAGATTTGGACTTAGACTCCGATGGCAAAAAGAAGAGAAAGGAGTTTAGTGTTGAAATCAATAAAGACGTAAAAGAGATCACCAAAGGTTGGTATGCAAAGTCTTTGATCGGTGGGAGTGCATATGTCCTCAGCCTGAGATCAGCTGTACAGCCAGGCGCCGTTAGCGGACTAACCTTTGGACAAGACTTTATCGATCAGCAAAATTTCTCGATGGCGTGGGAAACCGGTTTGATCACAGGAATCCACAATGGTGCATACTACGATCAGCAAGCTGATGCCGGCTGTGCACAACTCGGTACATGCGTTCAAGGTGATCTCCGAACGTTCACGATCCTAGCGGCCGCAGAAGCTTCTTGGTACCCCGTCAAACGAATCGGTCTTGGTGTCCGCTTGGGCGGCGGCATTATGATTTCTCCTCTTTTGATGAGCAGAGAGTACTATTTGTCCGAGGTGGTTCCCAAATGGAGCGGACTAGAATCCCCCATTCATAGCTCACCTCACCCCCTCGGTATGGGCGGCTTCACCTTTGAATATTATACAAAGCTCGCTCACTTTTCAATTGGTTTAGACCTCGATGCGACTTACGCCATCGGTTTCGATCTTGGTATAGGAGGAAACGGGTACTTTAAGTACACGTTTTAATCGCCACCGAACCATAACAGAACATAATTCAGTCGGTGTCCTATACATTTGACACCAAGTTGTTCTTTTTCGATCCAAGACAGAGCGGAAATTACCTGCTATACTGGGTCGAAAATTAGATAGGAGATCAATTTATGTTGCGATATATTATACCGGTGACCTTCTTGGGATGTACGTTAGAAACCATCAATCAAATGGAAGAGAAAAACACTGAAACCGCAGAAGACGATAATACGTTGGTTTTTGGTGATTTGATTGTAGATCCAGGCATACTGGACTTCGGAGGAGTGGAACTAGAAGATAGCAAAACAGAGGAACTCGTTTTTATCAATAACGGTAGCAGCACCCTCAACATTGTGAATGCTTCACTCGATGGTGACTCTGCATTCAGTCTAGAGTCTTCGTTCTTAGACTTTGAGCTCGATGCAGATGCCGAAGAAATTGTAACGGTTCAATTCACCCCCAATGAAGAAAAGGTATACGGAGCAACGCTCAACATTCTTCTTTCCTCCGAAAGTGGGACAGGAGCAGTTGAAATTATCGGTACCGGTGGCGATGCAACAGCAGAACCGAGCGGAGAACCCGGAGATGATCCCGTAGAAGGAGGTCTCTCTCTAAGCAAGACCAGTCATGACTACGGTGAAATATCCCTTTATTC
Source organism: Myxococcota bacterium (assembly GCA_036127535.1). Lineage (GTDB taxonomy): Bacteria > Myxococcota_A > UBA796 > UBA796 > UBA796. The sequence goes on from JAYYRF010000516.1 coordinate 6,748, forward strand.
CACCGCAACCCTAATCCTTGACGTCGTAAACGAATCGGAAGAGGCGATCACAATTACAAATGTCACTTCGAGCAACGCGGCCTTTGAATTGTCTCCCTACAGCAATGTTCAAGTCGATGAAGCCATTTCTGCGGGAATCACCCGTACGATGACCGTCAACTTCACCCCCGATCAAGAAATTACATATGATGGAACCATCACACTCGAAACCGATTCCGATATCACGCCTGAAATATCCATCGATCTCAGTGGAGAAGGGGTATATCAGTGTCAAGTATGCGCACCGAGGCTATCGATCAACGGACAGTACCAAAGTCCTCTCACGATCAATACATTCCAGATTGGAATCGATTTTATGACATTTCAAATGTACCCCAATCCAGCGGTCGAAACGTTTACCATCGCCAACAGTGGTGACGAGCCCCTGGAGATCACTTCGATCACGGTTACAAACGATACCAACGCACCGGGTTCACTGCTTTGTGGAACCGATGGCAACTTCACAATTCCGGAATTGTCAACCCCCATAAGCCTCAATCCCATCGATCAAGCTGCAAACACAGCAGATTCATTCGATATGGATGTTACGTACACTTATGCCGGATCCGAATTCCTCTGCGGAGAAAATTCTGCGCTTGGGCCGAGTACCCTCACCATTACCAGCAACGATCCAACCAATCCCACTTTTATCGTCAATTTAGAAGCAACGGTACTGGGCTCCTTCTAGATAAAAGAACAAAAACTACCGTATCAATCTTGAAAGTTCGCTCTACTGCGTTAATAAGGTTGGGCAAAAAACGTAAGAAGATGGAATTCACCATCGTCCAATGCGAGGAATAAAATGACAAACATGCAACCAGGCCTGCTGGGCAAAAAAATTGGAATGACGCAAATCTATGATTCGAACGGAAGCGTAATTCCCGTAACCGTACTCAATCTTACTGGAAACGTCGTCGTAAGAGTCAAAACGGAAGAGAGTAAAGACGGTTATAATGCCGTTCAAATCGGTTTTGAACCACAAAAAGAAGAACGTACCACCAAGCCGATGAGTGGTCACTTCAAGAAGGCGGGTGTTAGCCCTCAAAAGCATCTTCAAGAGATTCGCCTTCAGGCAAGCGACCTAGAAAAATACAAAGCGGGTGAAACCTGCTCAATCTCCGATGTTTTCACAGAAGGACAACGTGTCGATGTAACGGGAACCTCAAAGGGTCGTGGCTTCGCGGGCGTAATGAAGCGCTACAATTTCGCGGGTTTTATCACGTCTCATGGTACACACGAATTTTTCCGTCATGGTGGATCCATTGGTACGCGTCTTACACCAGGACACGTTTTAAAAGGTAAGAAAATGCCCGGACACATGGGTGCCGAGCGCGTTACCGTTCAGGGACTGACCGTAGCCAAATTGGATAACGAGCGGAATCTTCTCTATATAAAAGGTGGCGTTCCAGGTCCAAATGGCGGCCTCCTACTCATCCGACATGCGGTGAAAGGCTAGTCTACTCCAAGGACACCAAAACCAAAAAGGCATCGCGTGGCGATGCCTTCTTTGCTTAGGCCAGATGTATCTACTTCAGACGATAATTCGGGCTCTCTTTGGTGATGATCACATCGTGTACATGACTTTCTTTCAAGCCGGCCGATGTGATACGTACAAACTCCGCTTTTTCTTTCATCATTGGAACACTTGAACAACCGGTGTAACCCATCGCCGCTTTCAGACCACCGATCAGCTGGTAAATGTTATCCGCTAAGGTTCCACGATAAGGGACTCTTCCTACGATTCCTTCAGGCACAAACTTGGGAGAGTTGTTTTGAAAGTAGCGATCTTTAGAGCCGGCTTGCATCGCTTCTACCGATCCCATACCCCGATAGGACTTATAACTCCGTCCTTGATAGATAACCATCTCACCAGGTGCCTCTTCCGTACCGGCGAAGAGAGAGCCGATCATCACACAATCCGCTCCGGCTGCGATTGCCTTCGCAACGTCTCCACTATACTTGATGCCGCCATCTGCGATGACCGGTACATTGTGCTGCTTGGCGACCTTTGAACAATTGGCAATCGCCGTCAATTGCGGAACACCAACACCTGCGACAATTCGCGTCGTACAGATACTTCCAGGTCCAATTCCGACTTTAATGGCATCGGCACCAATATCTATCAAAGCCTTAGCGGCGGCTTCTGTTGCTATATTTCCAACGATAAGACAAATATTAGGGTACTGTTGGCGAATGTTCCTTGCGGCGTCCAAGACGCCTTGTGAATGTCCATGTGCAGTATCGATCACCAAAACATCGACACCGGCTTCAACCAATGCGGCTGCCCGCGGCTGGGCATCACCACCGACACCAATCGCAGCCCCGCACAGTAAACGACCATCCGAATCGCGAATCGCAGATGGATTTTCTTGCGCCGCCTGCAGATCTTTAAAGGTGATCAGTCCATGAAGCAATCCATCGGTATTGACAACGAGTAATTTCTCGATTTTGTGGGTCTGCATTAAATCTTTGGCATCTTCCATATTGGTACCCGGTCTGCAAGTCACGAGTTCTTGCGTCATCACTTCCGATACCGGTCTCTTCAAATTACGTTCGAAGCGAAGATCTCTCGATGTAAGGATTCCCACCAAGCGCCCTTCTTCTTCTACCGGAAGCCCCGAAATCATATAGGTATGCATGAGACTCTGAGCCTCTTCCAGCGTTGAGCCAGGACGAACCGTAATGGGATTGAGGATCACTCCGGTCATCGCCCGCTTGACCTTTTTGACTTCCTTCGCCTGGGCAGCGATCGACATGTTTTTGTGAATAATACCCAGTCCACCTTCCCGCGCCATGGCAACCGCGGTTCGAGACTCTGTGACCGTGTCCATCGCAGCGGAGATTAAAGGAATATTGAGCTTTAATTTTGTCGACAAATTAGTCTTAACAGAGACATCTGATGGAAGAACTTGGGAATGGGCGGGTTGTAACAACACATCATCAAAGGTTAATGCCAGTGGTACATCTGCTCTCAACATGAATACTCCAAATCTATGATCGGTTTGTAGCCCCTTTTTGACAATAATGCAAACTCTATCAATCTTGCTGGACGTTAATCTTCGCAAACTATATGTTGTTACTCGAACAAATTTAATTCAATTGTTAGAAAACGGAGAGAAAAATGAAGCCCATAATTCTAAGTTCTTTACTGCTTGCTGTCGGCTGTGGCAAGAAACCTGGAAGTTACGATGTTCAAACCAAAGCTGTAGCAGAAGAAGCATCCGAAAACGTGTTGGAGCAAGCCGATGCATTGTGGCCACAAAGAGGAGACAAAACCAAATTGGGAGAGGCATTGGATCTATATGAGAAGGCATTCGCTTCTAATCCGACCGATAAGTATGCATTGGGTCGTTTGGTTCGCGGTTGGTACTTCATGGGAGACGTACACGAATCCGAAAAGGCTGCCAAAATGGATGCATGGGACAAAGCGGTTGCCTTTGGTGACACTTGTCTCGCTTTAAATGCGGATTATAAGGCGACATTGGAAAAAAGCGGCTCGAAGGGAGAAGCCATCAAAATGTCGACCAAAGACGATGTTCCGTGCATCTACTGGTCTGCTTCCTCTCTCGGTAAATGGGCAAAACTCAACGGAATCCTACAATCACTCAAGCATAAATCCACGTTTGTTGGCTTTATGGAACAGGTAGAAGCGTTACAACCCGATTACTTCTATGGTGCACCATATCGTTACTGGGGTGCATACTACGCGGTACTGCCCGGATTTGCAGGAAGAGATCTCGATCGCTCCAAAGAAAACTTCGATAAATCCATCGGAATTGCTCCGGAGTATCTCGGAACCTATCTCCTGCTCGCAGACAACTGGGCACGAAACTCACAAAATGTAGAAGAATTCGACCAAGCGGTTCAGTATGTCCTTGCATCCGATCCCGAAGCGCTTCCTGCAGATCTCCTTCCGGAAAACCAAGCTGAGCTCGTCAAAGCAAAACAACTATGGGACAACCGAGCAGGAATTTTTCCGGACCCTGCCGAGCCCAAGCCACTGGTGAATCAACCTCCAAAGAAAGAAGAAGCGCCTGCCCCAGTCGAGGAAACCCTTATTCCCACTGAAGAAGCGGCCGAAACAACGGATGCCCCTGTAGATGATGCTACCGCCCCTACCGAGGAGATACCAACCGAAACCCCCGAAAATACCCCTGCCCCAGAATAACGATTAAGGAGTACTTATGAAAATGCGATCTATGGTAGCCGCAATTGTGGCATCGACCGCTCTTCTTTTTGCAACCGACCGCGTGGAAGCAGAGAAAGGATATGTGATTAACTTTGGAACCGTCGCACCGGGTGGAACCCCATGGGCGGATCAGCTACAAGCGATCAAAAAGCGTGTAGAAGCAGAATCCAACAATAAAATTACCGTCAATTTGTTTATGGGTGGCTCTCTCGGATCTGAAATTGAAATGATCCAAGACGTAAAACGCGGAGAGCGCTTACAAGGTGGTGGCTTTTCCACCGGCGCAGTTGGAGAAGCTTTGGACATTCCGGAGCTTACAATGCTTGAGCTACCCTACCTGTTTAAAAATAACGAGGAAGCGGATACGGTTTTAGATTCTGTCGTTTACGAGCCTGCGAAGGCTGCCCTTGCAAAGAAAGGCGTTTCCTTTTACGCGTGGTCTGAAAACGGTTGGCGTTGTTTTGCCACCAAAGGCGGGCCAGCAACGTCTCCGGAAGAGCTCAAAAAGTATAAAATGCGTTCACAAGAGTCCCCTGTTCACCTCGACATGTACAACTCTATGGGTGTGCAAGCGGTACCCAAACCGACATCGGAGGTTTTGCCTTCTCTAAACACGGGTATTGTAACCGGGTTTGACAACACCGCTTTGTTCTCTTTGGCCGGCGGCTGGATTGGGTCTGTCTCGCATTTCACACTCTCCAAACACATCTATCAGCCCGCTGCGGTTATTTATTCTCAATCGTTCATCGATGGCTTGCCCGAAGACCTTCGCACACTCGTTCTCAAAGATCCGCTCAAGGAGTCTGCGAGTGGTCGAAAAGCGGTTCGAGACTTTGAAAAAGATACCCTTCCACTCATTGAAGAAATGGGGGTTAAGGTGGTAGCGTTAACACCAAAACAAAAGAAGTCCTTTCGAAAAGCGGTCCGTAAAAAGACGCATTCGGCATTCTTAGCGAAGAATCCTTCAATGCAAAATTTATACGGAGACGTTGATAAAAAGTTAAAGTCACTCCGCAAATAAGAAGGTACAGTGTTCATCTTTCGCATCTTTGACTCTCTCGCCAAGATCATTGAACGCATCTCCGATTCCATACAAAACGTATGGAATCGTTTGGTTCAAGGGCCGCTTCAGAGTCTATTCTTTTATCTAATCCTCTTGATCAGCGCTTTGATTGTGATTGTCAAAGCCATCTGCGAAGAGTTGGATCGAATGTTTTCGTACATCGAAAAGTTTTTGATCTCCTTTGCTTTCTTAATCATGGTTGCCTTGTCCTTTTTGGACTATCTTCGCAGAGAGGTATCTTTCTTCACATTTGAGGTGCAAGGCGGCGTCGGCATGTCCGTCGTCCTCATGGTATGGGTTGGATTCTTGGGAGCCTCCTTGGCAACCCGCCAAAAGAAGCACCTGGCTGTTGACGCAACAGATCGAATTCTCTCTCCCAGGGCGGCTCAACTGGTAAAGAGATTCAGCGCACTCATCGCGGCTGCTTTTTGCTGGATATTCTCCGGCCATGCGATGGAACTGGTCAATCAAAGCTTAATCGATAAATCCGGTCAAGATGCACTACCGTTATGGGATAGCCTATTGGTACCCATCAACACTCTTGGAAGCTTCCTCCATCCGTCCTCGGGAAATGCAACCCTTGTACTGGCTGTGAGTACCGCTATTCTGCTCGGCACCATTTACGCGCTACGCGTCACCCAAAACCCATCGACCAAAATTGCTGTACAGACCTTCGGTACAGCGGTGTTGTTTATCTTTGGCCTGAGTTTTATCTCTTGGCAGTGGAGCCCCCAAAACGAAGACGGAAATTCTTATGTTTGGGTGAATTTAGGAGAGACAACAGAGCAAACCGAAAAAGTGGACTTGAGTAACATCGCCAACCTGGTCGGTGGAGATACCGGAGAGGGAGAGGAAGAGGACGCAGAAGATGCAGAAGATCTCGCTGCCTTTGTGCAAAACAGCAGCGGTGGTGAAAAGTTCCCGATGTGGGTCGCACAATCCGTTATTCCCCTTTCCTTTCTCGTCATGGCCCTTCGCTTTTTGGGACTCGCCCTCTCGGGGCGGTTTGGTAAAGAGGAAGAGGAGGAGGACGAGCTCGATGGAGAGAATGTTCCATCTCCCCCACCGGCTCTCAAATGGATCCGTTCGACAGGTCGTGGCGGACGCGATTTAATCTTTGTAGGCCTCTTTCCAGGTCTGCTTTTGGGGCTCGGTGCGACCTTGGGACTTTCCAAAGGGGTACTCATTTTGATGGGAGCCGTTCTTCTCGTATTAATCGGCTCACCGCTATTTCTTGCGATTGGCGTAGCCACATTGGCATGCGTCACCCTCATCCAAGACATATCGGCTGTTAATATCGCCAAAGATATGTACGAAGCCGTAAAAAAAGAAGAACTACTCGCCATTCCCTTTTTTGTTTTGGCCGGTAATCTCATGACGCAGGGGTCCATCGCAGAACGCCTCGTGAGTGTCGCTCGCGCCTTTATGGGAAAGACGCCAGGTGGACTCGGCTTGGCTTCTATCTTAGCTTGTGTAATCTTTGCAGCCATTTCCGGCTCTTCTCCGGTTACGGTGATCGCCGTGGGAGCGATTATGTTTCCCATGCTCGTACGCGAACGCTATCCAGAGAACTACTCCATGGGCGTCCTAACCTCTGCGGGCTCACTCGGTATTATTATCCCACCATCGGTACCGATGATCATCTATGCGATCATGGTCAGTCAAACCCTCATGGCGGTCGGTAAAAAGATGGTCGGACCGGATGGTCTTCTGCCCGGTGGCTATGATACGAAGGTTCTGCAGGTTTCCCCCAATGATCTTTTTATCGCTGGTGTTCTACCCGGTCTCTTCATCGCCTTGATGCTCGCATTCTACACCCTCTACCAACTACGTCCAACACGTCCGGACATTGAAATTATTCAACCCACTTTCGAAGAGGGATACGTCCCGAACCTGATGAAGGAAATGTGGCGGAGCCTCCCGTCCATGATCCTGCCCGTACTGATACTGGGAGGCATTTATGGCATATTCGCCCCCTTTGGAATCCGCTTCACCGTTACCGAAGCTGCCGCCGTCGCCGTTGTATATGCTCTCTTTGTAGAACTGGTTATCCACAGAGAATTAAGCATCAAAAAGTTGCCCAAGGTTCTGAGCGAGTCCGGCGTAATGATGGGAAGTCTTTTCCTGATCATTGTCTTGGCCATCGCATTCAATAAGTTCCTTGCAGAACAATCCATTCCGCAAGACGCAGCCGCTTGGATGCAGGCACACGTCAATTCGAAATGGCAGTTTTTGATTCTGGTCAATATATTCTTGCTTCTTTTGGGCTGTGTCATGGATATCATCTCAGCGATTTTAATCGTGGCTCCTCTGCTCGCTCCCATCGCGATGTCGTACGGCATACACCCGTTGCACTTTGGAATTATGTTTATCGTGAACCTCGAACTCGGTTACCTCACGCCGCCGCTGGGCATTAATCTTTTTGTGGCATCCACCGTTTTAAAACGCTCTGTGGTAGACGTGATGAAGTCTGTTTTACCGTTCTTGTTTTTGATGCTCTTCTGTCTTGCTGTTATTATCTTCTTCCCGTACCTGTCTTTGGCTTTGGTGTAATGCAGCAATATAAAACACGTTCCGCGGATGGAACCCACCTTCAGTTATACCGCTGGAATGAAAAAGGTGAAACCGATCTATTTTTAATTCACAGCTATGCGCAACACAGTTTGCGTTTGCGAGAATGCGCCGAATTCTTTTCCGAGAACGGATATCGCGTCACCGCGATGGATCTACGCGGACATGGATTGAGCGGTGGTCGTATTGGACACACAGACATGTGGCTACGATATACAGAAGATATACTCGCAGGGATCAGTACAATCGGTCGACCGTTTTACACCTTGGCGCACGGAATGGGTGGAGTGGCAATGCTACGCACCATGCAAGGCTCTATCGCTCCGCGGCTAAAAGGCGTAATTCTCAGCAATCCTATACTGGGACTGGTCAGACCCATCGGTCGCATTCAACAGCGGTTGTTGAGTGGATTATCCAAACTGAGACCACATCAAACCGTGAAAATGCAATTTTCCGAGCGTCATTTGGCACGCAACCCTGCGCTTATCGAATCGTACCAGTCCGATCCACTTTGCTTTGATTTTATGACGCTCGGATGGGCACGACAATTTCTTCGCGCCATGCCCGCCGTCATGCGGCATGCTCAACTATATACCTACCCAATGCTTCTAATCGGATCGCAAAATGACTCGATTGCCGCGGCACCGGCAACGCAGGAATTCGCTAAAAAATATGGCTCTCAAATCGATTTTAAAGTATTCGAGCGCCATTATCATGCGATACTAGAAGATGACGAGAAGGAAGACGTCTTTCATACGATTGCCACTTGGATATCCAACCGAGAATCACCATGAGTCATACACAGTTGATAAATATTCTGAAAAAGCGTTCTGTTCGCTGGGGTTCCTTCACTTTGGCGTCAGGAAAGCAGAGCGATTTGTACGTCGATGCCCGACTCACAACGCTCGCTCCAGAAGGAATCAAACTCATTGTTGAAGCCCTCTATCCTCTTCTGCGAGAAGACATAACCGTTATCGGTGGCCCTGTAACCGGAGCCGACCCGATCATCGGCGCTCTTTGCTTGTACGCCGCCCAACAAAATCGTACGCTATACGGTTGCATGGTTCGAAAAAAACCGAAGGGGCACGGTGGAAAACATTGGGTAGAAGGAATTGCGAATGTATCGGCCGGCTCCAAGGTATGTGTAGTCGAAGATACCGTAACGACGGGAGGCTCTCTTTTAAAGGCGATCAAGAGATTGGAAGATGAAGGATTAACCGTTGCCCAATGTATTGCCGTAGTCGATCGACAAGAAGGGGCACATGAACTCATCACAAACGCGGGGTACGATTTCAAAGCGCTCACA
>JAYYRF010000517.1:0-4653 GCA_036127535.1 Myxococcota bacterium
TATCGCTCCCTTCCTACGAACCTGCGAGAAGGACAGCACCTGATCTTTGTCAATGGATTGGAATTTCCGGCCATGTACTCGGCCATGTTACCGATTGTACGCGAAGACGATGTGCACCCACCCGTTGCCATTCTATCCGCATCCCCCGATGCAACGCTCACCGTAACCGGAAGCCATGAGCTCGATATCGATATGCCACAAGGCTGGTTTACGCAGATGATGCTCTTTGGACCGACAAAAGCCTTTGCCGTAGGCGACCGAATCAAGAGACCGGGTTTTGAAGCGATTGTGCAAGCGGTCAATGCGGAGCACGAACCCACTCGGGTGCGTTTCGTGTTTGAAGAGTCCATTGACGGTGATCGATATCGTTGGATGAAGTGGGTGGGAAACCGATACGAGGAGATCGAACGATCTTCTCTATCCAAAGAACCGCTGTACATTCCGAGTCCGTTGCCGTTTGACCCGTGAACATTCCTTGCCCGACAACCGGATGAGCAATAGGTTTAAAATAAGATACGCAAGGGTTTTCTCCTTGCAGCATTCACGGGGGCACATATGTACGGACTCATTTTTTCCTTTCTCTTTCCCACTCTTTTCGGCTGTTCCGACAAAACCGAAGACACCGCTGGCGAAGATACGGCTTTCGTAGAAGACAGCGATATCGAAGATACCGATACCGAAGACGGTGACGAAGTGGAAGAAGAACCACCAACCGGCCCCATTCCTCCCCCCGAAGGTACGGATACAACGCCCGAAGACGATGACTTTGACTGGAGCGATGTCGGCTCCCAGCAAATCGGAGACTCTTTTCCCGAGCAAGGTTGGGACTGGGATGAGTATCCCCAATACGGCACGGCCAGCATTCTCGACTGGTCCGACAGCGAAGAATGCGTCTGTTTCGACATAGACTGCGCCACTTGTAGCGAAGAAGAGTGCAGCGCGGACACCTGCACCTACGATCTCAACGCGGATCATACGCTGACCAAGTATCACGTCCAGCTTCAGGCCACGAGCGACGAAGATTTCGTCATTTCCTTCGAGGTCAATATCAGTGCCAATCCACCCATCACATACACCGATATCGGCGACGTACTCGATCGCTTAGAACGATTTCCCACCGAGTACTGGTATGGATTTAAAATTATCACCGACTTCGGCCATGGCATTCAATTTCTACACGGCTCGTATTTTGGTGGCGCCGCCGCGTATGGCAGCATGAACTATATCGACACCCAAACCGCGCATGTACCGACACTGCTCCATGAGTTGGGCCACACCTTTGAGCAATACACACGCATCGGTAATTCTCCGATACTCGAGCCCCAAAGCAATATTCTCAACCCCGTTTGGCGCCACGCCATTCGCGTCGACGACAACCGCACTTCTGGCTATGGCAACAACAACGAGTGGGAAGACTTGGCGGAGTTCGCGCGGATTTACGCCATGTGTTTGGTCGAAGACAGCTTGCCGCAGCTGGAGTCCAGTAGCCCCGAACGATATCGCATTTGGGAACGGATTCTGCGCAACGGTCGGACCATCCATCCATAAGTCGGCACTACGACGAATACCATAATTCCGAATTGCTTTACCAAGGGGTACAGTACTTCTTTGGGCAGATTAAGCAACCCACAAATCGCATTGGTTTTGCTCGCTGGCTCAATTGCACCTCCATGGGAGATGGACGAGGCAACCTCCCGATCTCCTGCCATTCGAGGCTCTGAAATCGATTCTTCAGCGCCGCCCAAAGTGAATTGGAAGGCAAATCACTTCTTGTTGCAATCGAGTTGCGATTGAAACCCCGCTGCATTATAAATCTCCTGAATCCATTCACACGGGAAGAGATTTGGCAGCGACGGGATTCGTCAACGCCGCGACCAATCCTATCAAAGACCAATGGATTGCCCAAACATCTCTCCATTCCTATCTTCGAACCCATATCGGACAATCAATGTTAGCACCAAACTCTGTTGGCCTCCTCAATGACTTAACCAAAGCGCTCGGGCAGCAACTCTATTTCTGGGGATGCGATGTCGTGCACCCCAGTGGAAATTTACTGTGTGCATATGGACTGGAGCGCCGAAAAGAAGAAGGCGTAAAGGGAACGAGTTGCTACCGGACCACTTACAAAGATGACATTATCGAGCTCCACGGATTGTGCGTTGGCCGCTACTCCAAAGAGAAAGCCAGCTTTCTCTACACCCGTAAATATCGCCGCTGCTGGGTATACGAAGACTCCACCCCTCCCCTACCCGGCCATTACGACAAAAAACTCATAAAGAAGAACCCCTTTGATGAAGTTGAGCTCGCCAGCCGGCGCTTTTTGGAGTGGTGGCTGGAGTATGAAGAATGGATTGCAACCCAAACCCGTTCGGATTACCGAAAGAAATGCTACCGCTCTTTTCGACGACTACCCGACTCGAAACCGTGGCTCAAACCGGATGATGCTATCTCTTGGCTGCAGCACTACATGGATTCTCCCTCCAGCTTACAACGAGCCAAACATTGGAAAAGACCATAAGAGCTCGGCAACGGGCTCTTCTCACAAAACCCTCGTTTTTTGCGCAGCCGATCTCTGTTGCCGCTACTTCCAACCACTTCTTTTAAAAAATACCATGCTGCCGAAAAGGAAGCCGAAATGCTCCTCGCCAGTACAAGACAATATCGTTTCATGCCGCTCTCAAAATGATGGATAGGACATTCAGCGGCAATGCTTCTCTGCTGATTTTACCTATGTAAGAATCGGGACGGCTGCCCCAAAAAACAGAGCCATTCCCAGAAGAAACACCAACAGACCACAACCAGAATTGGATGCTTGATGCGTTTTCTTCTTTTCTGTACTGCTGTCTTGTGTTTTGGTGGAATGTTCTTGTGCTTTCTTGGAAACATTGGACGGTGGTGGCGCCTGATTCGAATCCGTCTTGGCCATGCGGATGTTGATGTCTTCGGAAAGAGACCGAGAGTCTTTGTACAGGCGAACCCCCTCGTCCGGCCCATCAAAACGGTGAACTTTTTCGTCTTGAAACCAGCTGGGAATCTGCTGCATTTCACCCATCACAACCGTGAGATCTCCGGACATTTCCAATTGCAAAAGCCTCCAGCCAACAATATGAAAGACAAATCCCGAAGGCAGGGTATCGGCTTCGCGAATACCACCGCGAATGTTGATTTTGCCCCCTTCGATGCCATCGAGATAGACTTCCGAAGCTTCGGCAGGAATGGTGGTCTCTTCCCCATCGGGATGAGTCAGCATGGGATGTGGATTTTCAGGACTATGCGTCAGATGTACGTGGAGAACGCCACTTTCGTCGAGGTTGATAACACCGGATTCAAAGACGAGTGGAAACGTACCACTGGGTGGTTCAAAAGAGGACATACTTATTTCATACTGGATGGGAGTGAAGTGTAGATGATTCGTTAGATCGTCTTATCACGTTCCCTATCTCCGTAATCTGTATGAAGCGAATTTTCTTTGGGTTTGTGGGCATCACCGCGTTGCGTATATGCACAAGCGCACGAAACCAATTTACCAGCGATATAAATCCATCCTTTGTTGTTTCCCATCGGGACGTCATTTTGGCTCGGCGTCACCGAACGTTTCTTCGATGGCGACACTGGTCTTGGGTGGAGCCGATTCAGGGACGATAGGCTTTCAATTCGCGAGTAAAACGCTCTTTGTATATCTGTTTGAGCGGATGTTTTTGTTTTTGAATGGGTGCGGGTGGAACATCCAGATTTGGATGCCCCAAAAAACGGTTGATCCGTTGGATGGTGTGTTCAAAGTTGCTTGCAAGCTCAGAATAGTTCACTTTACAAATCATTTTTTGGTTTATGCTCGCAGTTTTGAAAACTTGTCTCCATTTGGACGCTCGTTGTCTGGCATCCTTTAGAAAGGCGAGTATGCTATCAAAATCGTACTCTGGATCTTTTTGTTTTCGGCTTCCTTGATCGTGCCATAGACCGGTTCGATGCGCAAAGTAGTAACTGATGGCCATATCGATCAGATCGTTGCGATAGACAAAGATAATCTTGGGGTTGTCCAGGTATTGTAGAATACCATTCAAATCATTGTCGTACCACAGATGGTTGGAGAAGATTTTCATCCCAAACACACCGTTGGGAGTGGTGCGATGCTTTTGGATTTGTGGAAGATAAAATCGAAGCAGTTCTTCCTTCTCACCATACAGTGCCTGGGTCGTTCCCCCCAATCTGATCATAAACTTTAACATGGGGATGTGTTCGACCAGATTAAGATACTCCATGGGAACCCCCAACCCCTGCTTTGCAAGGGTAAAGCAAAGAAGGTTTGACCCTGTCCTGGGCATGGAACACACCAAATAATTTTGTTTCACATCGGTTTGTGGCTGATCCCAATTGGTTGTTGTATCTGGCAGATTCCGCAAAATATATCCTCAATCATACGGTACGAATAGATCTCTCATAACAAAACTACACACCAAATGCTTCAAACCTTTTTCCATAGAATGCAAAGATCGGAAAATCGCATTGGAAGTCGCCATCCAATAGGTGTAAACGTCGCGATTTGTGGATTATGGGACATCGATGAATCGGAAACCTAAGATCCGTTCAATGGCAACAAGCCATTGATATTATCACTTTGAACACGTCCAGTCACACTTATAGTCTTGTGAACAG
>JAYYRF010000518.1:0-3127 GCA_036127535.1 Myxococcota bacterium
CCATTGAAATCTTTCCGTCGATCCAAAAAGGCGGGAGCTCGGTGATTGACTCTTGAAGCTGGTAAGACGCTATGATCTCCCAAGTGAGTGGATCTCCGGATCCACGACCGCATTCGATGCGCTCCTTTTCCGAATTCCACCATAGTCCCTTTGGAATTTTCTTCTCATTGAATCCAGAGAACAGACCGAACAAAATGTCGATTGACGTCTCATTTTTTTGGTTTTCAGAGAGGAGTTCGGAGTAGGGAGCTTGACACGACTTCATCGCTTCCGTAACCTCTTTAATATTAAAAGAAAGAGCCGCCACGTTATGCTTGTATGATTGTCGAGACTCTCTCACCTGCTTGTAGCCGTTTCGCAAAATAACGGGGTGTGCGTGGTGCAAAGAGAAGATATTGGTCTTTTCTTCTCCCTCCGGCATAACCTGTAAGACCTCTCGCTTCGCACGCTGAAAGGCAACGGTTTGCGTCCAACTACGACTTGGAATAATCGCCCCCATCTCCTCAGAATTGAGTCGCTTCTTATACTCCTTTGGTGTCTCATCCGCTGCGGGGAACAGATTGAGCGATATGGCGAGCTCTTTGAGCTTCTCTTCCGGTAAGCGATCGCTCAAATGATACAGTAACCAAGCGCTGGCGCGATTTTCGGAATACGCACCGGTCCACAACATATTGATGGTCGGAGGAGACCAAGAATGTGATGCTCCGGGAAACCACCAAGAGTTGCTAAAAACGAAGGCGTTGTGGTAATTGTCAAGCATATCGGTTGGAGACCATCCCATTTGAATCGCAGCCGCAAAAATAACCGGTTTCCAAGCGCTACCGAGCTGCACCTTTGATGCCAAGGCACGATTTAAGTATAGATTTCTTCGTCCCCCCACTACCGCGACAATCGCCCCTTTATCGGTTGCAAGCAGCCCCCCTTGCAAAACACCATCGAGTTCGATGTCGCATGTATTAGAATCTCGCATCGACACCAGCACGCGGCCTTGCTCAGGCAAGCGTCTGATCAGTTCCTTGGAGGATACGCCCATCATATCATCCAAATTCTTCAATGACTTTCGATCAACGATGCAGGTATGGCCTCCCAAATCGATGGTGAGTTGATGCAATCGCTTCCGTTTGATTTTGGTTTTGGTAATGATACCCTCGTAGAACTCATATGCCTGTGGCGTACGATTTAGAGAAGGCAGGAACCCACTTGGACGTTTGAGGGGTGCTTTTGAGGTCATATCTTTGAGCTTGGCCGATAGACGAGTCAGGTGTCTTCTCATCGCATATTCAGAACGTTTTTGCACTTCTTGATCTACCGTGGTGACAATATGAACACCCGCGGTAGATAAATTATCTATGTCCGCATCTGCAAGTGCTTTTTGAATCGGAGGTGAATCCAACTCTTTTTTGAGTACATCATTGAGGGTTGTATGCTTGTATCGAAAGAAACCTCGATTGAACGGAATCTCTTTCATATAAATTTCGTCTCGCTGGCCTTGTGTAATGTATCCTGCGGCCAACATTTGATTCAAAACCTCTTGATAACGACCCGTCGCCTTTTTCAAGGTGTCCATTCGCGCCTCTTCCGTCTGTTTGATGAATGGATTGTAGTTGCTCGGCCCCTTGACGATAGCGGCGATGAACGCGCATTCTTGTAGCGTTAGCTCTGCGGGAAGTTTATTGAAGAAGTAGCGCGATGCAATTCCGATTCCTCGACCCGTCCCTTCCACATGAAATTGATTGGCATAAAATTCTAAAATTTCTTCTTTCGAGAAAACCGACTCCAACCGCATCGCGTTCAATGCTTCCCACAGTTTGGCCCAAACGCGGGCGGAGAAACCAATCGCTCTGCGCATTTTGGGATCTTCTCCCCCTTTGATGATTTTTTTTAAAACCGTGACGCGCTCTTGCTGGAATTGATCGCGGTTATACAAATTTTTAGCGGTCTGCTGTGTGAGCGTTGAACCGCCGGAAAATGTTCCCCTTAGATTTCGATATACCGCCTTGAGAATCAGTACGGGCTCCACACCATAATGACTCCAAAACGTTTTATCTTCCATGGCAACGATGGCATTTTTCCATTCCGAAGGCAATTCATCATATGGAACGTAGTAACGATGATGATCGTAACTCACGCTGTCCATCACCGTTTCTCCATCTCGATAGTACACGGGTGAGTCTTGGGTCAAGAGTCGCGAAACATACTCTTTGGAAACGTGCTCTCCAGGATACAACAAAACGTTCCAGTAGTAAAGGAACGCGAGTACTACCGAGAAAACGGGCATAAGAATCGAAAGTCTAAGCATCCAAGAGCGAAGCCATATCAACATCTAGTCTCTCCTATAAGCAGCATTGACGTTCTAAATCAGCCGAAGAAGAACAAAATTGTTCCCACGTCATATCTTCACAATAACGCTCGCAAGACCTCGCGTTTTTGGGTATCACCTCGAGATGATTTTCCAGCGCGCAGTTACAAATGTCGGTACAATCTTCAAAATCGATGTACGATTTAAAGATGCGGTCAGCCTCCCGGAAGAGGGTACTTAGGGATCGACAATAGTTGGCAAAGTAATATACATCTTCTTGTTCAGAGCCTCCGTCAATCGCCTGACGTAACGGAACATCAATGCAATAATGTCGTTCCGCCTCCGGTTTCCACGGTTTGTTCATTCCGACAAACCGAACTTGCACCACTTCTTTGCTGCTGATGCTTTGGTAGTAAGCGATGTTCTGTTTGTATGCATCGACAATCATCTTTTGCTGTTTGGGAAATGAATTCGATATGTGTAGGGATGGTTTACGCTCTGTGTCGTGAAAAGAAACGACGTCTGGAGTCGCCGTATCCAAGGCTGGCTTTGTTTTTTCCGCTGGACTGTTGCACCCAAACAAACCAAAACATAATAACCAATACATGAATCCCTCACATTGTGGAGTATAAACCCTTTTCTACAGATTCCTGACGATTAGAGTCAAGGACATCCAAAAGGTTTCCTAAGAATCGTAAAAACCATTAACGCTCTCTGTACGAGCCATCCATTGAATCCTCCGCCGGCGATGAGATATGCAGCGGGTTTTCATAGCCGGAAAATCCGAATCGCTTCCACATCCATACATCGATGCGCGCACGTGTTTCA
>JAYYRF010000519.1:0-6461 GCA_036127535.1 Myxococcota bacterium
CCAGAGTCAGACTTTTTTGCATCGGAAGGAGGGGTAGAAACATTTTCGGGGGCGGTGAACCCTGCTTGTTTTTCCTGATTTTTTTGGAGGAACTCCTTTGCGATTCTCTCCATAGCATTGTTACTCGTCGCGATATAGCCACCGTAGTTCGCCAATGCCCGCGCAGCCTCTTCATCGATGTCCCGCAATCCGTTCAGCGAGAGAGAATCGCCTTGAAACGCAGCCAATGCAGTAGCGGTTTCGGTATCGATGGACGCGACTCCATTCAACGATATCTCCCCCCCTTTGAACGCAGCCAAAGCCGTCGCCGCAACCGCATCCAAACTCTCTAAACCGTTTAAAGAGAGCGAATCACCGCGAAAAGCAGATAATTTACCTATGGCATCCGAGGATAGGTTACGCAGGCCGTTTAAAGCGAGCCCGCCCCCTTGGAACGTCGCTAGACTCATAGCAGAAGAGGCATCCAGTTCTCCAAGACCGTTTAAAGACAAAACATACGCACTGCAATTGGCAAGCGCATCCGCCGTCGGTACATCGATCGTATTCAGAGCCCCCAAGGAAAGATCACTCCCTTCAAAATTCCCCAATTCCTCCAAGGCACCGGCATCGAAGGACTGTACGCCGTTCAAAGAGAGATACCGCCCTTCGAAGGTCGCAATTTTAGCAGCGATGTCTACGCGTAGATGCGTCATTTTTGGGAGGTATAAAAATTCAAAGGTCTCTTTTTTGAGTGCGTATTCAAGGTTCATAATCCAGTCGAGGTTTACGCTTCCCTCTTTCAGCGCGAAAAAATCATATATGGTGGCTGTGGCCAAGTCCTTATCTGATTCGGACACCAAATCGGAAAGAGATGACCGTTTGTAATTCACTTCAGTTGAACCCGACACATTCTTTGCGGCACATCCTGAAACCACAGGCATCGAGCCAAGTCCCAATAGAAATATCCAACGGAGTTGTGTTGATCTCATATTTTTCTCTCTGCAAAAATGGAATAATATTGATTATGCTGAACGTAACATCTTCCCCAAAAGTATCACCCCTTTGCTAACCTTAGCAATCGATATCAGCGCACGAACACGTGCATGTAGTTCTCACCCGCACCGGAGTCACCGGTATTGAGTCCCAAAACCGAGCCAAAACCCAAGACGGGGTATTCATAATCGGGTATACTCCGAACCGCGCCCAAGCTTCCGCTAATACCCGGATCGCTCAACGGACAACCGTATTGAGGCGAATAAACACTCCACGTCGGACCGTAACTGTCCTCATCCGTAAGACAGTTACCATATCCGTATTGCTCTTGCGCATTAAAGAACAAAGAGGTTGAGCACAGTCCATTGGTGGTGGCGGCGATACTTCCCGCCGTCATCGGATAACCAGGGTCACTTGCCCAACATATAGACTCTCCTATCGTTTCAAGGAACGCCCCAAGGGTTTGCGTTCCGTCTCCAACATCTTCATACACGGCCCATTCCATGGATGGATGATGAACAAAAAGAAGATCGCGAAACGGCATTTCGCTGAGAACGGGGGATTTAAAATCATGGGACAGCGAATCTAAGGAACCGAATGCTTCTGTTTCCGTATGCCACAGATCTCTTTGGGTCCACGTCCAGGAGCTCTGTCCGTCATCACTTACCACCGAGGCAAGCATCCAGCCTCCTTGTTCGTGGCTCATATCGCAGTAGGCCTGCCAGTTTTGTGTCATGTTTGGCGTCGGCTGATTCCAGTAGACTCTCGTTCCACGACTGCTACCCATCTGTTTTAGTGCGGCGCAACTTTCAACAGCGCATCTTTCACTCAAACCACTTTGCAAATACAAAGAAGAATTGAGATCATCACAATCTCTGTAAGACGGTACACCGTCGGCATCCAAGTCCTCACCGGGGCATCGATTTTCCCAGTCCAAACCGTACATTACCCCTTCGTTTTCATGTCCGGTTCTGTCGACTAAGATCGCACCTGAAGATTGGGAGTCAATCCAGACCAGTGCAGGCGAATCCACGATCATTCCTTGCTGCACTTGCTGTACATCGTTGCTCGATAGAGAATGAGACCACAAACGAAAATCGTGTATCAAACCGCGATAAGACGCCAACGACTCATGGAGTCCAAGAGAAAACCCAGGAGAAGATATGGGAAGATCTTCGGTTTCTGTTTGGGATTCTAGTATTCCATCAATGTACAATTCCGTGCTCGATGGGGTCCAGGCCAATGCAACATGATGCCACATTCCATCCGCGACATAGGTCGTACCTTCGGCCCACGAGCAAACCCCATCCGAACAGCCGTGAATATGTCCCGACACTAGGCGCAAAGAGAGAGACGAACCTGCATGAAAAAGGGCACCATCCTCTTCTTCTGTATGGATCCATAAAGAGATCGTGCCAGACAAAAAGGAGTCTGTGGGCCAATCTGCGTCGATGTAGTCATCCTCACCGTCAAAGGATACACTAAAACACCCCTCCTCAACAGAGCGAGCCTCCTCTCCGGGAATACCATTCTCCTCCCCGTCATAGGCTGTCACACGACAAGTCCAATCCCCCTCGGTTAAATTCTCGTTGGGTAACGAAACGGAAAGATCTGCCGTCCAGTCGGATCCGCCGACCTCTTGGCCCAGCGGATCGAGCCAATCAAAACGATACAAAATAGCGTCGCCATCCATGTCTTGAGACTCTTGTGTGATGGAACAAGTGAGATCTTCACCCAAAATATTCGCAAAAAAAGGTTCGACGTTCACCGACGGGGTGGAAGGCGGACTGTTTGATACCGTCATCCAATCTGTCGTTACCGGCTCACCGAAAGCAATACCGTCAAAGGGAGTCAAAATCGCATAGATCTGATCATGTTTCTCGAAGAAGAATTCACCGTCCAATGTCGAGCCTGTCACACTGTTTAAATGAACATCTGAGCCATCGGGCTCGACTCTGTGCCACTCGTAGCGTACCGTTACCGATCCCAAAGAAATACTGGACTCTACCGTTGGAACCAGTTGGAGTCGATCATTCGTATATAATTTTTCGTGAGAGGGTCGGATCGACACAATCCGTGGCGGTGGATTGGTACCGATCAAGTCTTCCTTGAGAACCGGCTCTCTCCAAGGATATGGCATATACGTCTTGCAAGCAACAAGAGCCAAGTGGAGTAACATTTTACACCCCGTAATCAGAATCAAATTGTAGCCTTAAACTGGCATATTTGCAATACTGGGTTCGAAGAGAAAGAAAGAGTCTAAAAATCATGAAATGCTCCTGACATGTGTTATGTATATCCAATGGAATATCGGTAAATCCGACCGAAAATTAGGCTTTACCATGGAGTACGCTATGAACCATCGCCTTTTATTGTTCCTCGGCCTCTTCGGATGTGAGGAAATCGTTAAGTCCGAGGGTAGTCAGGAAAACTTTGAATGCGATCTGTATATCTCAGGAACCGATACCCTGACAGGGGAAACGGTTGAGCTCTTCGATAGCAGCTATGAGCTTCTTTGCTCGACCGAGAGCGATAAGAGCAGTCAGATGGAAGAGAATTGCGACATCAACGAATCAAACTACACCAGTAACTATACGGATCTCGTATGCGATTGGAGTTGTGAATCAACGTCTGTATGCGAATAAACCATTGCCTTTTCCATACAGAATCGCCGCGTTCTCTCGGTGCGCGCTTAACACAGAGCCCTTGAGTCTGAAAGAATGAAAATCTAGCTGTCCTTTGGCATTCCCTCGACAAAAGACTTCTGTTCTTGGTCTCGCCGTATTATATATATGGAAAATGGCCTTTGACATGAGGAAGAGTGGAAATGGAGCAATACACATATTGCCGCATCTGTCGTATGGGACATGGCATGATCTGCCATACACTTGATAATGGAGAGGTCCTTCTCAAATCAGACCCCAACGATCCTTTTTCTCTGGGAACGATCTGTCAAGCTTCCCAAAACAGTCAAAAAGCCCGTATTTCTCCCGAACGCCTGCGGTCACCCCAAAAAAGAAATGGCGATCAATGGGAGGACGTCTCTTGGGAACAAGCGCTGCGTGAAATCGGCGCGACGCTGCAAAACAACCCGAGTCGTGAAAAAATCGGTTTGTATATCGGTCAACACGCCATGCGGAGGTCGGCAGACTTTGTTCGTTCTCTCAGCTTTGGAGTCGCACACGGGCTCACCAACATCTTCTCAACCCTTTGTCTAGATTCAGGACCAAAAAGACTCGGTGCAGAATGGTGCCTGGGTTATGGGGCTGAACTCTTGTCGGATTTGGGAAGAGCTCATCATATCCTCCTTTTGGGATCCGACCCGCACGATGCGGGCTGGGCACAAGAAGGCACATTATACGATACACTCATCCAACACTCTCGACGGACAAAGAAGACGAAGGTTACCTCGTTGAGCGCCTACAAAGGTTCCTTTGCCGACACCATCGATCGATATGTTCCGATTCGTCCCGGGACAGAACCGTTTCTTTTACTGGGAATGATACACGTTACGCTCAAGAGCGGCTGGGCTGATTTTCAATATGTTCAAGATTACACCACACACCTCGAAGAGATCGTCCCCTTGCTCGAGAAATGGGATGTACAGCGATGTGCCGATATCTGTGGAATCAAAGCCGCAGAATTTAGTGGCATCGCTCTGAAATTCTCCCGCGCGGCGATGGGGATCGTCCATCCGGGTTCGGGAACCTTCCACAACGAAAACTCCGCGCTGGGAGCATGGGCTTGGATGATCATCCATATGATTACCGCCAATGCACTACGGCCAGGAGGAATTTATGAAAACATTGGCGGTTTTGATCTCTACCCGTTTCTCACCAATCTGAATATGAGAGATGCACCAACGTCAAAGGCGACAAAACACCCTGTGCAGTTGATGCAAACACCCGCCAGCGCCATCCCTGAATCCGATGTAAACATGCTGATCTGCCTGGGAGATATTCCACCCGCATTGCAAAGGAAGTCACTCAAAAAAGCATTGCAAGGAATGGAGCTTCTCGTCGCATGTGATCAAAGCCCGAACTGGATTTCGAAATGGGCGCACTGGAGACTACCGTCTACGCATCCATTGGAAGAGTCGGACTCATTCTTTCATCTGAACCCTTCCCTACCGTGCAATGCTCTACCCAGGAGTGCTCCCGTCTTCCCCCCGCCAGAACAAGTGAAAACCTTCGACGATATTTTACAACAACTCAGCAATCATTTCAAAACGAGTTGGTCGGGACCTTGGGGGTACCATCTCAAAGGAGCCTCACGCATGCTGCTCCATGCAGATCTCGATCGTTGGATAGAGCGTTTGCTCGACTTCGGTATATCAGAGGAACTTCCCAATAGTCCTGGGCACCGCTTCCAAGGTGAGACCGATCGCACGCTCTGGAGACCGGAGAACAATCGTCTCGAATTTTTCTCTCCAACCATTGCACAGCTCATCAAAGAGGCGGTGCCACCGCAGACGAGTGACCAATATCCCTTTTTAATCCATGCCTCCGGCTATGTTGATGATGCACCGGATGACGCGCACCGCGCAACGGCATTATCCAAGATCGCCATCATGAACCCCGATTCAGGTATTCCAGAGGGAACTGTAACCGTCACAAGTGAGTACGGCAGTATCACGCTGAAGATCAAACACGACCCTCGGATTCGAAACGATGTTCTCCGCGCACCGGTGGAATCCATTCCGGAGATTATGGAGATTTTACCCGACGCCTTTGCTGCTCATACCGGCTCCCCCATTTTGGATGGGATTGCCTGCCGCGTTACTGCAAACTAGCTTCGCTCAGACCTCGGTTACGCAACAAGGCATCGATCTTCGGCTCCGATCCACGGAATCGAACATACTGCGTCAGAACGTCCGCAGTATTCCCGGCGGAATATACGAATTGAAGAAGGTCGTCGGATGTCTTTTGGTCGAAAAGTCCTCGTTCCTCAAACAGGGAGAAGGCATCTGAATCCAGGACTTCTGACCATATATAGCTATAGTATCCTGCGCAATACCCACCAGCGAAGATGTGAGCAAAATACGTAGTCCTATATCGACTCGCAATCTCAGGGATTAGCCCCAAAACCCCCAGCGTTTCTCTCTCAAATGCTTGTGGGTCTTCCGGTATGGATTCCAGCATATGCCAAGACATATCCAAATAGGAAGCTGCGATGTATTCCGTGGTTACAAAGCCCATATTAAAAGTGGAGGCCTCCTTCAATTTTATGAGAAGACCATCGGGAATCACCTCCCCACTTTGATAGTGACGAGCAAAACCCTTAATCACCTCAGCATTACGTCCCCAGTTTTCCATCATCTGAGAAGGAAACTCAACGTAGTCTCTGGTGACCGATGTTCCGGAAAGATAAGGATATTGCGCTTGGGATAGAAGCCCATGCAGCCCGTGACCCAACTCATGAAAGAGGGTCTTAAGCTGTGTGGCCGTTAGCAACGAGGGACTATCGGCCGTTGGAGGTGGAAAATTACA
>JAYYRF010000520.1:0-6431 GCA_036127535.1 Myxococcota bacterium
AGGTGTACCCCGTCACGAGAGAAACACAGCCGACTTGTTGTCGTGGCTTAATTCCGTTCCTTCTCACTTGCACACGGGATCCGCAATTGTCTCGTACATTGTGAAATCACTCTTTGGGACGCTGTTTGGTGTTGCTTCGCAAGCGTAACCATTGAGGTTTGGAAACATTTCGTCATACTGGGTTTTGTAGGCTGGAGCATCCCGCAGGATATTCCTTGTACTGCTTCAGCCATCTGCTGTTGTAGCCTCGATAGACATTTGACCAAAAGAGCAAACTTCCTCGTTTATATTGATACTCTGCAGGTGACGATGATCCTGGACAGAAAGACAATATCGGTATTCCTTGGTGGTTTTGTTGAACACGGTGTGGGTTTAGGACTGCTTTTCTGCGCGGACGTCTTCGTCCCCCATGAAGCTTCGGTGCATTTCTGATAGCCGTTTGATCTCATCCATGCAGCGTTCAGAAAGAACAATACACTGCTCTCGGGTTACTTCTTTGCCCTTTACCTCCCGTCGCAGGTCAGATATATCGATCGGTTTTCCGATCCAAATGTGTATAGGGAACTCTTTGACGGCGAAGAAATTGCGTCGAATTTCCTCAAGCATACTGTTGCACGGTCCGACGATGAAGCACGGAATGGTCAATGCTTCTTCGGAACGCAATATTACTTCACCCACACCGGGTCGCGCTCGTAAAAAGCTATACGGGTTGGGATCTTTGTTGCGTGTGCCTTCGGGATGAAAACCGACCAGTGCCGGTGCGTTTTTTAAATCGGATACCAATCGATCGATAGCGAAACGATTAAAGGCTTTTTTATTCTTGTCGCGCATGACCGGTGGGAACATGGCGTAACCGCTCATCAAGAGACTGACCGGTATGCCGAGAAGTCTATCGTAGAAAAAGGTGGAACGCACCGGGAAAAAAACGCGTCTCGTGTGATGGGTTTTCAAAAAGAATACCCAGCTGATAATAAAAAAATCAAAAAAACTACGGTGATTCGAGCAAAGAATGAGACGAGAACCCTTTGGGAGCGCTTTTGCGTTTTCCAAGCCGTGAACAATGGTTCTGCGTCCTACACTCAAACCAATGAAGTTGATCATGACGGCTCGATTCCAGATCGCAAAAATCCCTTTGAGATAGGTATTGGCAATGTCAGCAATTCGGATCGATATTCTTTCGATGGTTGTCAGATGCTTTAGTTGTTCAGGGGTAGGGTGAAGAGTCATAGAAAACCCGAAGATCGTTTATTCGTTTGAGATGAAAGAACGACGTTCTACTTGTAAATGATAAGATGAACCTATTTAACCTTCCTCAATGGGGCTTGTGTTTCAATATTGAGTCAATTTGATATAAAATATACAAAGGAATCGATCCTTCAGGCCAAACCCGTTGGGTTGTACCATTAGAGCGCTCTCGATTCGTCACCCCACATTTTTGCAAATAGGGGTGGCGGTGACCAAATTGAAAGAATACTTTTCCTTCTCACAATGAGGGGGTGATGTGTCTATGGTTCGCAAAAGAAGAGTAAGACGCTGTTCGTACAAAGATGTAATCAAAGGATAGGCGATTGCTATGATTCATTTGGGTGTTCAGTCATATCCTGCTTTTCGAGGCGTGATAGAGTTAAACGATGCTCTTGTGGCGCACGATGTCGACATGGCAGTATGGCTTTGTGAAAAGATCTCTCAAGCATACAAGGAAAGAGCCGAAATTTGGTCTCTGTGCGCAACGGTTGCTCTGTTGAATCTCGATTTGGAGCGCAATGAGTACTGTTTGAAAAAAGCCATCTCTCTCGACCCGAGCAATTTCCAGTACTACTATCGCTTCGCCGTTCCGCAGATGCCCTTGCTCGAGAGTGTAGAACAGATTCGTATGGGACGGACAAAGATGAAGCATCGTCTGAACCTTTTGGAAAAGCGAGCGGGTAAGTTCAGTTGTCCGTATCCAAATCCAAACGAAATTTTCTTGCAAAACAACCGAAAACTTCTCGATGTACAGCATATGTGTTCGATCAATTTTTTCAACGTGTATCACGGTGAGAATGATCGGGAAATCAATGAGCAGATATGCAGAATCTTTCGTAAGGTCTGCCCAATACTCGATCGCCGT
Source organism: Myxococcota bacterium (assembly GCA_036127535.1). Classification (GTDB taxonomy): domain Bacteria; phylum Myxococcota_A; class UBA796; order UBA796; family UBA796. The sequence continues at coordinate 2,111 of JAYYRF010000520.1, forward strand.
GCCGATCATGTTGGACGAGTGAGACGACCCGGAGAGCGACTTCGATTGGGTATCGTGTCCAAGCATATGTACAACCACACGATCGGTTCTCTCTTTGGTGAATTTCTCATGCGTTTGCCCTCTGCACGCTTTCACAAGACGCTCGTCATGCTACACCAAGTGAAAGATGCGACAACCGAGCACTTTGAAGGAAATTTCGACAAAACCATTTCTATCGATCAAACGTTGCAGCGTACTGCGCAGCGCATCGCAGACGAGCGATTCGATGTGATTCTCTATCCGGATATCGGAATGAACTCCTTCACAAGCTTTCTCTCGATGATGCGTCTTGCGACAGCGCAGTGTGTCACGTGGGGACATCCGGTCACCACCGGTATAGATACGATGGATACCTTCTTGTCTATCGATGATTTAGAAGTAGACTCTGCCGACCACTATTCGGAGCGAGTTCTTACGCAGACCCTGGCGAATTTGTACTTCACGCCCCCTATTGTCGTCGATTGCACGCGGGCGGATTTCTCTTTACCCGAAGACAAAAATATATACGGTTGTCCACAAACCTTGGTAAAATTCCATCCTCTTTTTGATTCGATTCTCGTAGAGATTCTACGGAGAGACCCGAATGGATACATCGTACTTCTCGGTTCAGATGGTTCAGAGAAATCTACAATTATAGCGCGTATACGTGCAGCGAGCCCAGAACTCGCTGAACGGTTCTTATGGGTTTCCTCACAGTCCAGAAGTCGCTACTTGGCCTTGATTAAGTGTTTTGACGTTATGCTGGATCCCTATCCCTTCGGTGGTGGAAATACCGTGTTGGAGTCTTTCTCGGTTCTTACGCCTGTCATCACGCTTCCACCTGTCTACGCCCGCGGAAGACTGTGCTATGCTTTCTACCGTCAATGCGGTTTTGAGGAGCTAATTGCGACGGACGTGGAGGACTATATCTCCTTGGCGTTGCGCTTGACCCGCGAACCTGAATTTCGCGAGCATGCTGTGCGATGCATCGAAAGAGGAAACCCACGACTGTTTCGTCGCGATGAAGCCGTGTTGCAATTCGGCGAATTGTTGTCTGAGTCTTATCGCTACGGTTTGGACAAAATCCAATCCGGTTCGCGATAAAATCGCGATTGAGCGTGCTTTTTCGTGGATGATCTTTACAGTCATCGTTCGAGCGAGTAATAAGCTTTTATCTACATGGAGCAATATGCCTAAGCTGATTTTAATCGACCCATGCTTGTTCAATCGAATTGGACACGAGTATGTGATGGGCAAGTTTATTTGTGAGGAAGCCCGCAAGCACGGTTATGAGCCAATCATTTTGAGTAACGTCAAATACGAAGAAGAAGTGCAAGAGGAAGATGTACCCGTCAAGCCTCTTTTTACAACGACACCCTACAGTAAATTTCCAAAGTCATTGGCCTATGACAAAGAGATCTTCCGCAAGGGCAATCGAGAAATCTTCCAACTTCTGATGAAGCACTATCCCAGTTCTGCTGTTCCGGCGGGCAGTATAATACTTCTTCCTTCCGGATGTAATACGCTGTTACTCGGTCTTGCGCAGTGGCTCATCCGGATCAAGAGAGCCGATATAAAAGTGCGCATTGTTTTGCGTTGGCCAGCAGATAGACGGGTCTTTAGCAAAGAATATGCGGAGGAATTTTGCAAAAAAGCCTGCGATATGTTTAAAGGGTTAGCCGGGGATATCCGCTTCTATGCAGATTCGAAATCTTTGGTTCGGTATTATGTAGAATTGACGGATATTCCATTTCACTTGACACCCATCGGGATTCAATTTGACGATGCGCCTGCCGTGCAACTCGCAGGGCAAAAGCCGGATCTCTGTTTTGTTTTTGCTGGCATTCCGCGCTTTGAGAAGGGTATCACGCTCCTGCATCATTCGATCAAACCCCACCTGAAAAGATTTCCCAATGACCGATTTCATATTCACACGGTAACCGCTCCAGGAATGGACGAGCATTTTGAACAACGATTTCCCAATCAGGTATACACCAATTCGCAATTTTTAAACGGCAGACCCTACTTTGAATATCTTATGAGTGGGGATGTTGTTCTCATTCCGTACGAACTGAGCGAATATCACTTGCGAACTTCTCACATTTTTATGGAGGCATTGGGGTTGGGGCGTCCCGTAATTGTGACCAAGGATTCGTGGATGGACGAGGTGCTGCAAGAATGGGATCCGGCGCCTGGTGTGGTCATGAAGAGTTGGACAGGAGGCGCGTTGGCGAACGCGATGCGTATCGTTCACAAGCAGCGGGATGTCCTGTTTGCGCGCGCGTTTGAATTGCATACCCAAATACAAGAACATCACAATCCAAGAACGTGGTTTCAATCGATCATTCTCGGTTAAGTAGGGAAGTCTCATCGTATATTCAATCGTGTGCTAAGATGAGAAGGGTAGGTGAAATATGAAATCAGATCGGAGACATTTTTTACGCAGGGTTTTGGTTGCGACCGCCGCCACGGCCGTGCAAAAAAATGCATGGAGTCGAGAGAACGAAGACGAACAAGAAGAGAAGCGAAATCGTTACCTCTCTCGTTTGCTGGGGGGTCTTTCGATTGGCGAGCCATTTTTTGATTCTTGGATCATTGAGCAAGCCTATCCACCGATGGCGGGCGCTGTCATTTTACACTTGAGAGCACCCAATGAGGATCTTTTTCGCATCGATGTATGCAAACGTGGTCGTACAGCATTGGCACCGTCTTTCTCGAAGCATTTGGAATGTTTTGTCATGGACGGTGGTGGGGGAGAGGCGACGTATTCGAGTGAGATGAGAGAGGCGCTTTGGGTGATTGTAGAGGCTCTGGAGAGCAATCCGATGATCGATGTACTCTCTGAGCAACTGTTCACGCATCGCGAACGTTTGAAGTTTTTTCCGGAAGCGATGTCGCGTGCAGCCAAAGAATTGATCCCCACCGTCGTAGAAGGGGAATGGTAAGACTTACTTGCGTCGAATTGGACTCTCTTGCAGTCGCGGAAGAAGTTCAGCAAAATTACACGGACGGTGCTGGCTGTTGAGTTGTGCCGCAAGAATACCCGTCCACGCATCCCGACAAGCACTGGGAGAACCCGGTAGGGCAAAGATGAGGGTACCGCTTGCCAATCCAGCACAGGCCCGAGATTGAATGGTCGACGTTCCAATTTTTTGATAACTCAACCACCGAAAGAGTTCGCCAAACCCCGGAATCCACTTCTCTACGACTGCTTCGAGTGCTTCGGGAGTTTGATCGCGACCGGTTAGACCGGTTCCGCCCGTACAGAGTACGACATCGATATTGGGGTTTGTAATGCTCTCTCGGAGGGCAGCGATGATGTTTTCTCGATGATCCGGTATGATCATTTTATCGACCAACGTGTGACCACCCTCGGTGAGCGCTTGTACCAAGTACTGTCCGGATGTGTCACTGTCTTCTGTCCTTGTATCGGAAAGCGTGACGACCACACACTTGAGAGGGATAAACGGACGATTCGGATCCAAACGCATAGAACTCTCCTTAAACTAATAATAAAGTTTGATTATCATGATACGTTATCCGTGCTAAGTGAAATATATCTACGTGGGGAAAATATGTTCTTTCGATCCTTTCTTTTTGGCTTCCTGACCATTTCTTGTAAAGATTCAACCAAAACGGTATTAGAGACCGAAACGGAAACCGTTGTGGCCGATGCCGACGGAGATGGTTTCGCCGCGGGTGAAGACTGCAATGACTTCGATGCTTCTATCAACCCCGGCATGAGCGAGTTGTGCGATAATTTAGACAACAATTGCAACGGCGAGATCGACGAGGGAGTCACCTCGATTTACTATTTGGACGCAGATGGGGACGGTTTTGGAGACGCGGGTGCCGCGGAGGAGAGTTGTGAAATCAGCAATCGATACGTTTCAAACGGTAACGACTGCAACGATACCGATGCGTCGATTTACCCTTCTGCACCGGAACTGTGCGACAACGTCGATAACGACTGCAACGGACTGGTCGACGATGATTTGGGTACGCTTTGGTACGAGGATACTGATTTTGACGGGTATGGAAACCCCGATGCCGCTGTGGAAGGATGTATGCCCGGTGTTGGTTTTGTTGACAATGCCCAAGATTGTGATGACACGGAGTATCTGATCAATCCCTCTCAGGCCGAGATATGCGACGAGTTGGATAACGATTGCAATAATTTGATTGACGACGGGGTCGTGCAAACCTACTACGAGGATGCAGACGGGGATGGATTTGGTAACCCAAGTGCGAGTATTCAATCATGTAACATCGTTGCAGGGTATATCGAAGATAGCACAGATTG
>JAYYRF010000521.1:0-7991 GCA_036127535.1 Myxococcota bacterium
TGATGACTTCACCGGATTTGACGCTCATTTGGTGTGCCAAATCACCGACGGTGATTTGACTGTCGATAAAGATTCTACGCTTGAGCGCCTTCGGTTTCGGAGAGGCTTTCTTTTTGCCTCCCTTCGAGCGACGAACCCTTCGGGTAGATACCGGAACCTCTTCGACGCGCATTTCAATTTTGAGAGAGCGAAGCTTGGGACGATTCCTCTTGCGAGGAGACTTTTTATCCAGCTTGTCAATTTTGTCCATCTTGGGATCTTGTTTCTTCTTCCAACGATCTTCTTTTTCTGGATTCGGGGGTAAAGTAGGCTGAGCGACGGGAGTTATCGCTTTTTGGGTAGACTCTCTCTTTTTTGCTGTGTAGTGTGGCGGCGGAGCAATTACCGCTTTGCCAAGTCGAGAAAACTCTTTCTTTTCGGGAGGCTTGACCGTTGCAGGGGTCGATACAAGCTTTTTTCGGATAATGGGCGGGGTAGAAGAACGCTCTTGATTTAGAGGAGGCTGTGATTGGTTTTCTTTGCTCTCTACGGAGGTCGTCGGGGCTTGTTCTGTAGGGGGCGGTTCTTTTAGCTCTGTTTCAGATGTAGCGTCTTCGTTCTTTGTTTCTACCTTTGCTGGCTCAATGCTCGTATCGGATTTTACAATTGTTGCTGCCTCTACGACCGTCTCTTGTTCTTTTGTTGTATCAGGTGTGATCGCTTCTTCTACTGCAGACGTGGTCTCGGCCGCTTCTGGTGCGACTTCTTCTGCAGGCTTGGCCGTGGCCACGCGTCTGCGAACCACTCCCTCTTTTCTTTCTTCTTCAGCGAGTTGCTTCTTTTTCTTGGTTTTACGAACCGACTTTTGCGCAGATTCCGTTTTACCGGCTGCGGTCTTAGTGGGTCGTTGCTTTTTTCTTTTTTTGCGGTCAAAGTGGAGTGCCATGAAGGTCCTTCTGAAACAAATATTAAGAGGGGTGATTTTTGCCGTTTGATACTCTCTTATCCGTATAAAACGCTATTTTTTAACTTGTGCCTTTAACGCAGTTTTTCCGAGAGATGCAGGTTTTCTACGAGTAATATGCTGTGACAACTTGGGAAGATTCCGATTGAAGATCTGGGGCCTTTTCTGATTTTGGCTCCGAGCTCGCGTGTACTAACGTTGAGAGAGAAGATGGGTAAGCTGATCTTTTTTCGAATCCAGCATTCCTTAATTTTATCTGACGATGTGATGATGCAGAGCAGCCTGTTTTTTTTTTGCAGTACCTCATAACTACCGCTACAAACCGCTCCCGAATTAAGGGATAGCAATAAGTTCTTTTCTATATTACGATTTATCTGTTTTTGCACCTGTAGCAATAAAGAATTGCTCGTTATATTTCTTGATCGAAAAGGTTTGGGCGGTTTTTTAGTCCGTTCGAGATTCGAAATACAGGTTGTGGATTTGCAAATCCAATATTGTCTTTGTGGGCTCTGACCTAGAATTACCCGTTTCTCGCTATCCAGAAAGAGAGAAAAGAGGTCAGAGCCTTTTGTACGGCAGACAATACAGCTTCGTATCATTCTGCTTCTTTGGGTATATCTTGCTCTTTTAGTAATCGCTCTCTTTCTTGCTGCGCGATGATCGCACGATCTGTTGCGTTTAAAATTACATCGGACGTTTCGAGATCGATTTCCAAGAGCATACTGAGTTGGTCGGTTTCCAGATCGATGATTTCTACCAGATGTTCGTACCCATTTCGGATCAGCATTTCGATTTGTGCGTCGGTGAGAGCTTCTACTTCTTGGAAACGTTCGCGGATGATATTGATTTTGGCTTCATATCGAGAGTTCGCAAATATATCGATGCGCCAACCGGTTAACTGAGCTGCCAAACGAACATTTTGACCTTGGCGACCGATTGCTTTGGAGAGCTGCTCATCCGGTACGATAAGTTCGATGCTTCGGTTGTGGTTGTCCAAAATGAATTTGGAAACGGTTGCGGGTGCAATTGCATCGATGACATACCGTGTGGGATCTTCGTTGAACGGAATGATATCGATGGCTTCACCGCGAAGTTCTTGTACGACGGCTTGTACGCGCGAGCCTCGGAGTCCAACACAAGCTCCGACAGGATCGACGCTCTCTTCGATAGAGGATACGGCGATTTTTGATCGATGTCCTGGAGAACGCGCACAAGACTGAATGCTCACAATGCCCTCGTAGATTTCGGGCACCTCTCGTTCAAAGAGCTTGACGAGAAAGTTTTTGTGCTTGCGAGAGAGTACGACTTGTGGCTGTGAGCGATTGATGTCGAGTACATATGCGTCAATCGCATCTCCGATTCTATATGTTTCGTTGCGCACTTGCTCTTTGTAGGGGAGGATCGCTTCTGTCTTACCCAGGTCGATAATGATGTTTCCTTTTTCAAATCGACGAACGATACCGGAGATGATTTCGCCTTTTCGATCTTTGAATTCGTTGTGGATCATCTCTCTTTCGGTATCTCGTATCTTTTGAATGATATATTGGCGCGCCGTTTGCGCAGCGATGCGACCGAGATCCAGTACATCCAACTTGGTTCCCATCGAATCACCCAGTTCGAAATCGGAATTGAATTTTTTCGCGTCTTCGAGAGAGATTTGAGTATTCTCGTTTTCAACGATTTCGACGATCTCTTTGAATTCAAAAATTTCAACTTCACCCATTTCTGGATTGTAGCGCGCCTCTATGTCGTGTCTAACTTCATCGTCGTCTTCGATAACTTTCGATTCGTTTTGCCGAAGCCACTGACGAGCGGCTTTGCTCATAGCTTGCTCGATCAGGTCGATTAAAACATCTTTGGGTATGCCTTTTTCTTTGTGAACGGAATCGATAAGGAGTGCTAGTCCGCTTTGTACGCTTTTTCTCATGGTGTTCTTCTCCTATTTAATATTAAGAAATGTTGGGTGCGAGTTGCTCATACTGTTCTGGAGTGGGAAGCAGTCGAACCGAAGAGCAATCCGCGTATGAAATGGTTCGGGTGGTTGTCTCTCCCACGAGTACGAATTCTGTCTCGTTGGAGGATTCCAAAATCCCATCGATTTTCTTCTTTTTGTGGAAGAGCTTGACGCGGATTCGGAACGATTCGAATCGTTTAAAATCTTCGGGTATTTCGATGAGTCGATTAAAACCAGGACTCGAGACCTCGAGTGTGTACGCGCTGGAAATGGGATCTTCTACGTCGAGGATGGGGGAGGAGTTCCTCGTGAACGCGGCACAGTTGTCTATGCTGACGCCTTGCGGGCCGTCTAAATAGACGGTAACGTTCAATCCTTGCGCATTGGTAATCAGTTCAATCGCACTGATGTATAGCCCGAGGTCGCGGGCTACTGGAGACAAGATAGCGCGAAGTTGTGATTTGAGTTCTTGTTGTTTGTCTGTATTCATCTTTTCCAAGCAATAAAAAAAGAAGCGACACAAGTGTACACTTCTGATGGATTCTTCAGAATTTGAATTGTGAATATAGCGTAGAAAGGTGGGGTTGTCAAAAAGGGTTTTTGGGAGAAGAATACTTTTTCAATTACCGCTGAATTGCATATCGTCAAACAGCAAGGATGGTATCCGATAGCTGCTGTAGACCCACGGATTGTTCGCCGAGCAAAGCCACTTTTTCAAAAAAGGAAGTAAATTGCCTGATACGTTCATTTCGCTGATGCCCTGGACTTTTTCTCCGTTCTCAAAAAGTGTTCCAGAGATACCGTAGGAAAAGTCTCCGGTTGTGATATTGCTGTTTCCACCCAAGAAGCCTTCTACCCGAATGGCGCGCGGTAACGCCGCAAGGATTTCTTTTTCTGTCTGATCTCCGGCTGGAATGACAATATTTCCCGTTTGGGAAGACGTGTGCGGCATTTGCAAGCGACGCGAATTGTAGATGCTGATAAAGAAATTCTGCAAGACCCCCTCTACCAAGATGGGTAGCGTACGGCTCGCAAGACCATCACCGTCGAAATAAGAGCTACCCAACGCTTTGGGGATCAGCGGATCGCTGGTGATCTGTAATCCGCTCGCGGCAACTTGTTGGCCGATTTTATCTTTGAAGCAACTTCGCTTTTCGTATACTTCACTGCCGCGTAAGGCATTTAAAAAAGGACGGAGCATGCGTGCAGCAACCCGATTTTCCAAGAGCATCGGTAACTTTTCGCTGTTGATCGCAGAAGATTGGAGTCTTTTTCTGCCCTTTTCGATTAAATCATTTACGAGATGCTCGTGGGAAGGGACGTCACGAAAATGACGCGCGACATAGTACGTACTCGCTTCTGGCAGACGACCATCGGGATCCACCAGCGTAATCTCCGCACTGTTTCCAAACTGACTTTGTTCCCATTGGGCTTGGTAACCATTGGAGCAGAGTGTTACGCCCGACGACCGCACATCCCATGTTCCGACGGTGATGGATCGCAGAGGCTCGTTCTGCGCTTTTTCCAGGGCGAGTGCTTCCAGTTGGTTCAGGGTTTCTTTTCTCTCTTGGGGGGTTCTCTGGGTCGCGTCGAAAAGGTTTAGTGGTTTTTCAGCGACCCCCATCCAATCTATATTCGGGAGGCGTCGGTTGGAATCGGGCTCTAAATATCGAGTGGCTTCGATCGCCTGTTTTAAAAATGGTTTAATCGCTTCAGGACGAGTATCGGATATGCTATGCGTCGAAAAGCGATCGTCGACGAGTAGGGAAAAAGCCATGCTCATCGTGTTGGATTGCTGGCTTTTTTCAACCGTTCCTTTTCTTTGACTCATCTCTGTAGATACTTGTTGCGAAATGAGTACCTCCACTTCATTTGCACCGAGCTCGAGGGCAATTTGATTGGCTCTTTCTGCTTTTTGAATCAATTCGTTCATCCCATACCCCCTACGCTGAGTTTCGATACCCGTACGGTTGGCATGACTTGACTAACCGGAACCCCTTGTCCTTCTTTTCCACACGTCCAACCTCCTTCATCAATCTGCATGTCGTTACCAACCATATCGATATCTTTCAGTGCCGCGGGACCGTTACCGATAATATTGACATCTTTAATCGGTTCTGTGAGCTGACCATCTTCGATCAGGTAACCATTCTTTACATAAAAAGCGAAATCACCGCCACCGATGTTGACCTGTCCGTTTGCGAAGGAGGTACAGTAAATTCCGCGTTTGACAGAGGAGATGATTTCTTCCGGTGAGTAAGGCCCGTTTTCCATGAGAGTGGCTCGCATTCTGGGGATGGGGGCATGTCGAAAAGATTGACGTCGTCCAGAACCCGTGGGGGCAACGTTGTAGTGCTTGGCGCTAATCTCGTCATGAAGATAGCTCTTTAATATTCCTTTTTCGACCAAGACGGTGCGCTGGCTTTCATTGCCCTCGTCATCGATGTTGATGGCGCCACGAGAAGAATGGATTGTGCCGTCATCGACGATCGTTACTTGTTCGGATGCGATGCGTTTATTCATTAGGGAGCTGAAGATACTCGTTCCTTTCCGATTAAAATCCGCTTCCATACCGTGACCAATTGCTTCGTGCAGTAAGATGGCAGAAGGACCCGCTGCCAAAACGACAGGCATTTCCCCCGCGGGAGGCTTTCCCGCCTTGAGTTGAATCAAAGCTCTTTTCACCGATTCTGCGTATAATCGCTCTTGTCGATCCTTTTCGTAGTACTCCAGTCCCGCGCGCGCCGCAACGTTGTAGAAATTGCTCTCCATTACGCCGTCCTCTTCTACGATGCTTTGTACGTATGCCATGGTCATGGGTCGCCAGTCTTCGACGAGTCTTCCGTCGGGGCGTACGATCATGATGACCGATGCACCGTCGCTGAGGCTACAGGAAACGCGCTTTACGCGAGGATCTATAGAGAACGCCGACTGTTCCCAAGAACGGATAATGTCAACGCGTTGCTTCATATCGACTCGATCCCATGGTATCGATGCGCGATAGTAGGCCGGAAGGGATACGGTTTGTTCTACTTGAACGGGTCGATGTGTTTTTCTGGCGGCGATCTCTGCTGCGGCACTCGCTGCGCGTAAGAGAGATTCTGGACTCAGGTCTTCCGAGTAGGAATAACCAACCTGATCTCCGACAACGACCCGTACCCCCATACCGAGGCTTATGTGGGTTCCGGCATGATTCACTTTTTTATCCGTGAGTCGGACGGATGTGGATGCGCTGTGTTGGAAGTACAGATCACCGTCTTCTCCTCCTTTGGAGAGAGCAACTTCCAAAATTTTTCGGCGCAATTCTGCCGTGATACCCCAATTTTCGAAATAAGAACCCGGTGGTGTTTGTGGTTTTGCGATACTCATATTTTGCCTCAAAATTTAATGGGAAGAACGCAATATCTCTTCGCACCGTGAGCGTTGCTCCTTGGCGGATTGCGCGAGCCTAAATTGTCCCAATGCTCGTATGTAATTGTGTTGCCCCTCTTGGGGAAAGAGACGGCGATTTTCTTTAAAATAGCTATTTTGAAGTGCGTCAGCACAAAATCGGGCGCTTAATTCGAGGCAGATTCGTTCGATTCCACCCACTAAGGATTCTCTTTCGGTGGGGAGTAAAGGGGGAGCGGAACGGATCCATGCGCGTACGCTGTGTTCAAAAATGTCTACATCAAACCGGGTTCCGTCCGGGTTGCTCTCTCCGACCGGATTACACCAACTGCGCCAAGCATCTCCCATCTCTGCGGAGAGTTCTCCCGCACCGATGGTATCCAAATCGATCAGACAGATTCCCTCGTTTCCATCCGCTGAAAATCGAAGGTTAGAAATTTTCAGATCGCCATGGCAGATACGAAGAGGCTGCTCCATGGTGCCGTCCCAGTGTTTCCAAGCTGCCAAAATGGCTTCTCCCAGCGCAGTGGCTTCTCGTTCAAGAGGGTGCCCCTTTGCCTTCTCCAAAGCTTGGCGAAGTTGTTTCATGCGCTGTGGTGTATTGTGAAAATCTCTTTTGGGTGCGATAAACGTATGTTCAAGCGTGCTGAGTGCTCGATGAAAGGTTCCGACCAATCCACCGGCGACGCGCGCGGTATCGAGGTCGGTCATTTTGTGGATGGTTTTTCCCGGAATATAAGACCAGACACGCCAACAACCGCTCTCTTCTTCCCAGCAATTTTGACGAGAAGAGGTTTGAATTAGGCGTGGGGTCGTGTAACCTTGTTGGTGTAAATGCTCCGTTATCACAAGAAGGTCTTCGTGGATGAGAGGGCTGAATATTGGATTTACCCACTGTAAGACATATTGAGGAGGATCTCCAAGCACCCACGTTCCGTTAATGAGTCCTTGATCAGAACTTTCGAAAATGGGCAATGAAATATTCCATTGCTTGATAGCGGTTTGGGGAGATTCCATAGCGGTACCTGAGGAGGAATGTGGTTTATGGGAATAAAATCGGATAGAGAGTAGATCTATGTATCGCAGTGGAATCAAAAAAGATAATTTTTGTGCTGCGGTTCTCAATAAATTTCATCTCATCTGGGAGAAGGTATGACACCCATCGTTTTTTCCTTACTGCTCGGTTTTGCCTGCAAAAAAAAGCCCGCTCCTGCCGCGCCGGTCGTGGAAGCGCCCGTTGTGGAGGAACCCGTTGTGAAGGAGCCCGAAAAGCCGTCTCCGAAAATAGAGGTGGTTGAACGACTTGCGGCAAATTTTCAGCGCGTGTACTTCGATCTAGACCAATCGCTCCTCAATGAGGAATCCAAAAAGGCGCTCGATGACAATATAACCATCATGCAAACGGAAACCGCGCTGAAAATTGAAATACAAGGTCACGCGGATGAGAGAGGAACGACGGAGTACAATGTCTCTCTTGGACAGCAAAGGGCAGAGCGCGTATCGCAGTACTTTACGATGCAGGGAATCGCTCCTTCTAGGATCAGAGTGGTCTCCTACGGTGAAGAAGAACCGCAGGCATCAGGAAATCACGAGGAGGCTTGGTCTAAAAATCGCCGTTGCGAGTTTATTATCGTTTGGTCTGAAAATCCAAATATCAAGGGTTCGACAGATTAGGAAAGTGGGTTGCGGGTCTGTATTTTAACG
>JAYYRF010000522.1:0-7907 GCA_036127535.1 Myxococcota bacterium
ATGAACAAGAGTACGAGAAAAGTTTGGCTGATTTTTCTCAGGTACGGCGTTTAGATCCTACGGAAAAGGTTCCTCCAATCGAAATACGTACATATGAAAAGCTCGTGGATATGTATCTTCGAGAGGAACGATACGAAGAGGGGATAAAGGTGCTGGAACGTGGCTTGATGGAGCTTCCCAACCATGCAAAAATACAACTCCTTTACGGCGATGTATGGCTGGTTCAGCGTCAGTATGACCGTGCTGTGCAGGCTTACTCGGCCGCTCTGTCTATAGATGACATTCCGGCACACCGAACAAAGCAACTTCGTGCAAATCTCTTGTGGGCCGTACACCTAAAAAATCAAGGAGATCGGATCCATGCGTGGGAGAAAGTGTCCAATGCATACCATCAAGATTCATCCTTTGTAGAGCAATATTTCCAAAAGAATCCGCAACAACACGAAGCTTTTTGTGCCGCGAATGCAGAAAGTCACACAAATGTGGATGTGCAAAGTACAATTAAAGTTATCTGCCAGTAGGATAAGTCAATTTGCATTTCACGGTTACGTTTATTATTGATGTAAGGCGGTATATTGTAGAGAATATGATGGTCGGGAATCCCTTACAAAAAAAAGCATTGCTGTCTATTTTTGTGCTGTGCGCATGCGCACAAGTCGAAGTGTATGATGCGTCGGAGAAGAATAAGACCGCAAAAGAGCCGGTAGCCATCGCGACACCAAAGGTCACAAAACCAACTGAACGAGCCAAACAGCCGGTCATAAAAATGGTCTCTACCGCGAAAGAATCCTCTGCTAAGCCACCGAAGACGTTGAACGAAGGGATTGCTTCACAAAGGAAAGAGGGGTCGTTGATCATTCAACGAATTGGAAAACTGCCCAAAATTCATCATCAAGTTGCGACCAAAGGAGTGGATGAGTGCCGGATACAATTTGAGGGTAAACGTCTAAAGGCGCTGAGTAATTATCGTCTCAAGCGTCAAGGAGCACCATATTCTTCGCCGCTGTATGTTTACAGAGATCAAAAGCCATTACAAGCGGCTACAACCAAGGAAATGCAAGGGACGGACTGTATCGGCAAATTCTTCTTTGGTTCAAAAACCATAGACGTTTTGGTCGCAGAGCCCATAGCAGACGACGCATTGTCGCGCTATTCGTTGGCCTTGAATCCAGACCTTCCGCTGCACCAGTACAACCAAGATTTTTGGTGGGTTTTTTCGAAGAACTCCCTACGGTTTCTCTTCCAAAAAGGAAGCCGATTTTCATCCAAGAAAGCGGAGATCTCCATCAAAGTTCGCAAGTTCGGCGGCTCTCCAAAGAAGCCGGTGCTAAAGTTGGGAGAGAAGTCGTTTCCATTTGCTTTGGATGAAAAACAAGGCGTTCTTTCCTTCGAGGGATCCGCTGAGATCCCAAGTGGTTCTTGGAGTATTGATATTGTGTCCCCCTCCGGAGGGCCTTCTTTGCTGGTCGAGGAAGTTACTCTTTCGGTCGAAGGTGTTGTAGAGTCTCTTCTCAAAGAGGACTTTGTCGTATCTCGCTAGGGCGTATAAAAAGAGATGTGACTCGGGGAGAGCTGGAACGATATGACGACATCGTCTACGCGCGTGCATGTATCGATGTCATATAGCCAAATCCCTTCACTGGTCGCGAGATAGCCCGTATTTTCGAAGGCGTTGACGTGTGCAAAGAAGAGATTGCTTCGCTGGATCTCTTCGAATTCTCCGGTTTCAAGAGAACCGCAGAAGAGTATGCTTTCGAATTGTGTCTCATCGTACCCGAGTAGCAGGGTCTGATTCGAAGAAGAAGTGGCAGCCCCAAAAAACCAAGAATCGAGTTCTTCGCTGTACAGACTTGGTTCATGAAGCTGGTGGGTATCGATATCGAGAATTTGTATTGCCCCGTCTCGATTTCCATAGGATCCCGATAATACGAGAATGGAAGATCGTTGGGAGTGACGGTAAAGACTGGGATTGGGTGGGGTTTCCCACGAGCGCACAATTTCGTATGTCTCACAATCGAGCTGCAGAATTGTACCCATGCCAGACGGGGAAAAATCGACATCGGCTTGCAATTGGTTGAGAGAGACAAACAGCTGATCTCCCTCGGAGATCATCGCGGATGCTTCCGGAGAACCATCCAAGTCTTCAAGATGCACAAAATCACGGAGGTCAATATTGTGGATCAGCACACCTTCTTCGCTGTACACGGGTAGATATGGACTTTGATAGAGGGAAAAGAAGAGTTTTTCTGCACATCGTTCTACATCATGTGGATTACTGCTCTCTCCGAGAGGCCACTCCACTTTGGGCTCGTTCCAGTTGCCCCAATCATAGATTCTGATGGAATCCATACCCAATCTGTTGAGTTGGTACACCTGATCGCCTACGATAGAACTCACAGCGTCCGAGTGTATATTTTGTGTTAGATTATCCGCCGTTTGTAAGGTCTCGAGGTCGACAGTTGCAAGCGCACCGATACCGTCGCTATAGCTTGCGGTTGTGACGAGAGCATAGGGGGCTTGTGATGACGTCTCGGTATTGTCGTCTGATATTTTTTCGACTGGGACTTGTGGTATGCAAGAGATGATGAATATGAACATGGCTTATTTTTGTTTTGAGGGACTCCAACGAACGGAGAGCATCCAGGTTCGGCCGGCAATGGGAAAGCCGACAAAATCGGATACCGCTTGTTGGATTTGGGTGTTGTCTTCTGATTGTGGACCATTTCTGGGCACCCATTCGACGATGTTATCTGTGATGTTTAGACAGCTAAGCTCGAGGCTTGGTGCACGGGCATGCAGCGTAAATGATACAAAGGCATTGTGCAGAGAGCGAGGGGTTGAGCCATACCAATTGGCCTCGTCCCAGTAATTGGCTGAGGTATAAGACCAATCGTGGCTCAGTTGCAGTTTTTTTCCGGCGAAAAAAGAGGTGTGTTGGTGTAATTGGATGGCTGGTGTTCTGGGGAGAACTTTATTGGCGACCAGCGGATCCGTATTCAGGTTGCGCGACAGGGTATGGGTAATATTGCTTTGGGAGAGGAAGATGTCTCGATGTCCCCATGACAAGGCAAATTCTATCCCTTGAACCCATGCGCGCCCAACATTTTGTGCGATGAGGGTTCGCTGTGAATTTTGAACGAACACGATACGATTTTGAGACGGATTCCAAAAGTGGGTGGCCTCTAGCTGTAAATGCCAATTTTGGCGTGTTTTACGCGTGATTGCACCTACGTCCACTTGTATACCTTGTTCCGGTAGAAGCGTTTCGTTCCCGATCATACCCCTTTGAGACCCATATAATTCTGTCATGTCCGGTGGACGGATATACTGTCCAGCATTGAGCTTGAAACTAAGATCATCGCGAGGTTGCCACAAGAATCCGACTCTTGGTGTAGGATAGAGAGCATTTTGGTTCCGCGTATACTCTTCTTCTTCTTGGTACGGGATCGATGGGTTCGCTCGTAGGTATAGCGAGGAAAGCTGTAACAGGGGTGTGAGCTGTATACTGTCCGATAGGTGGATGTTTGCATAGAGAGAACCACCGAGTTGTATGCGGGTTCGAGGGGAAGGGAAAGATTGTAACGGAATATCCTCCAGTTGAAATCGCTCCCATCGGGTTGAGAAATTCGTTTTGAAAAGGATTCGATCTCTAAACCAAGATGTATATTCGATCATCCCGCCAAGGATGTCGTGTCCGTTAAAGCCCAACTGCGTCTCTTGGGTTTGGCCGTTGTTGTGAAGCTCTTCTTGTGTGTGGTTGTACCAAAGTTGTTGGTTGTACCATAGCTGGGTTTGTAGGTTCCACATACTATCGTGGTATTCTCCTTTGAGCATTGTGTAGTGTCTCCAAGAGTGGAGACGCTCGTCGGGGGAGAGGATGTGGATATGACCCGGCATTCCTTCTTTTCGATGGAAGAGCCCATGAAGGAGCGTCAGACGTCCGTTTCCTCGCTCGTATCGTCCATTTAGCAGTGTATTTACTTGGGTTTTGTCATTGTTGATACGCGTTTGGAAAGAATCGTCGTCTCGATTATAGAGCGTGGCATTGTTATCAAAGTACAAGAAGTTGCTGTGGGTCTGAAAATATTCGGCAAACCCCAAGAAGCTCCAAGGCTGCGTCGATTCGGATTTGGCGTAGAAGGCAGAGGCTTTGTATGTATTCCAAGATCCGTAGCTTGCTGTCGTCCTCAGCGTGCTTTGGGTTGGGTCGCTCACAAGATTGAGAACGCCTCCCATCGCAGCGGATTGAAATGATGGGGGGGCAGCCCCGCGATACACTTCGAGTCGAGAGAAAGCATTAAGGGGCAAGGCCGAGAGGTTAATGATCGAACTTCCGTCGGGGTTGAGAGGTATACCGTCGAGATATACTTGTACTTGTCTGAGACTGGATCCGCGGATACTGAGCGCCGAAAAGTCTCCGATACCTCCCAACTGGGTCACATGTGTACCCGCAACGCGTCTTACGGCGTGTGCAACACCCGCTCCGATCGAAAATGTTCGATCTATGGGGATAAGGGTCATATTGGACGGAGATTGTAGCGGATTCTCCTCGTCCTTGTCTTCGACCACCATTTCCAAGGCGGAGGACTCTTCCTGCGAAGAATCGGTATCTTCCTCAGGGTTGGCATAGGAATCAGCGAAGATGAGATAGAACAGCAATACGGTCTCCTGCGCGAAAGCAGGTTTTGCGGGCAAGAATCATTTCACACCCGAAAAGATTCATCGCTGTGTGAGGCCGGTCTCCTGGCTCTTGGGCTTCGATCGTCTGCACTCCTTCCCGGGTATCCCAGTGGATATATGTGCATCGTCCCAATTACAGTGGCGGGGGCCGCGCTGGCTTCCTCAAACAGTGTTGAGACCAGCTTCCCGTTTCACCTGTAACGATTTACAGGCACCATCACACGAAGTAAACATATAAAAGAGCAAAAATTTAGAGTTTCAGTGTACTTCATTTTTTTGCTCTGTGCAATGAAAATTTTCGTTGTGATGACAAGAGGGCTATGATGTGGAAATCCATTTTCAATCGAAGAATGTTGGTTTGTATCTTTTCAGGATTCTCATCCGGGATGCCGTTGTATGTTCTATATCAACTCATTCCAGCCTGGTTGAGAGACGCGAAAGTTGATTTGGCGACCATAGGACTTTTTTCTCTCATATCGATTCCATATGTGTGGAAATTTACATAGTCTCCGTTACTCGATAGATACACGCCGAGCTTTTTGGGTCGCAGAAGAGGTTGGGCTTTGGTTACGCAGTTGGGGCTACTCTTCTCTTTGGCGGCGATGGCGCCTTTGGATCCGAGTACAGATTTAAAACTTCTCGTTCCGGTCGTCGCTTGCATCGCTTTTTTTAGTGCCAGTCAAGATATTGTTTTGGACGCGCATCGTCGAGAATTGCTCCCGGATGAGGAATTAGGGATTGGTAATAGTTATTTTGTCAATGCATACCGGATATCGAGCCTGGTTCCCGGGTCACTGGCGCTAATTTTATCTGATTTCCTTCCATGGTCATTCGTTCACCTGGTTGTGGCTTCTTTTATGTCGGTCGGTATTGTGACGACTTTTTTAATGCCGGAACCTTCGATAGAAGGGGAGCCCCCAAAGAGTATGGAGGAAGCGTTGTTTGCACCGTTTCGATCCTTCTTTGAACGAGGTTATCAAAAAGCGCTACTGATTCTTCTACTTATGGTGCTCTACAAGCTTGGTGATAGTATGGCAACGGCATTGGCGACTCCCTTTTACCTCGATATCGGGTTTTCAAAAACCGCCATTGGAACGACGGCAAAGGCTGCGGCCTTGTGGGCCTCGGTTGTCGGCGGGTTTGTTGGCGGGGTGATTATGGTCAAAATCGGAATTCACCGTGCGTTATGGTGTTTCGGTATCGTACAGGTGGTTTCCATCCTGGGTTTTGCTTATCTGTCCAGTCAAAGCCGCATTTTACAAGTCACGGAGTCTCGGCCATATGCATCGCTGGAAGAATTTGCACAGCGTTCCAGTATAGATCGAGAACGCATCGATGATTGGTTCTTTGTCGATGAGACGGAGCGTGTATTCCTCAACCATTTGGACACCGCTGGATTTCGGGGTCCATTTCTACTTTTGGAAGAATCGGCCATGGCTCTGATCGAGCAAAGAGACAGCGGTGGTCCCTTTCTCTCCGGAGAAGACCTTTCTTCTCGCAGTGGATATGGGTTGCCGAAGGAAACGGCTTTTTCTGACATAGAAGCCATTGTCAATCGAGGGAGTCTCGAAGCGCTTTTAGCTGTACCGCTGTCTTTATCGACAGGACGAGCAAAGGACATCGCGGCGGATCGTGCAGAGAAAGGGCCGTTTGTCTCCAAAAATGATTGGGAAAAGAGAACCGGTGTTGCAATGCCCAACAATGCTACGTTACAGCTCAAAGTGTATTTGAGCGATGCGGGAGCTTTACAGAAGATGCTGTCCGTGTCCGAAGAGTCCGCGGAAGATTTAATGGCTCGTTATGTATCGGAAGGACCATTTGAAAATCCGGCACGTTGGACGCAAGAGAGCTCGCTTCGCAAGCAGATGGGTGAGAAACTGGTGTTCAAAATGGATTTGAATCGCAGTACGGGGTCTGAACTGGGTATCCTTCCCTTTTTGGCGCCGAGTCACATTCTTTTATTTTTGGTCATCAGTTTTGAATATCTCGGCGTTGGTTTGGGCACCGCAGCCTTTGTCGCCTTTACGGCCAATGTGACTGACAGACGATATACAGCGACCCAGTTTGCGCTGTTGAGTTCATTGGGAGGACTGCCGAGAACGGCTGCAACGGCAACAACCGGGTTTATTGTACAGGCGGTTGGTTACACAACGTTCTTTATGATTTGTACGGTTGCAGCGATTCCGGGCATGGTGCTTCTTTTTTGGGTCGCACCATGGAATCCTAAGCGTGAATCTGCTCTACAAGATCGTCCGGCAGAACGCCGTGACGCTGAAAGTGACGCATAAACAGAATGGGTTCACCACCAATTTCGGCGGCTGTTCTCCCCTGAATCTGTTGTGTATACTTTTGTGGAAAGAAGGGTATGAGTTCCTCTTGACGTCCCTCTGCGAGCATT
This sequence comes from Myxococcota bacterium, assembly GCA_036127535.1. Lineage (GTDB taxonomy): Bacteria > Myxococcota_A > UBA796 > UBA796 > UBA796. The sequence continues at coordinate 7,079 of JAYYRF010000522.1, forward strand.
TCGATCACATTGAACATCGCGTCCAAACTATTCATCTTCATATATGGACAGGTGGCGCAACCGCCCGCAGTACTACATCCTTCACCACCGGACACGCCAGGGACAACGCCAAATTCTGCGTCTTCGGTTACGGCTTCAGAGGCGACGGGAAAAATAATTTCGACTTGAATATCGGAACGGTCGGCTTCTTGTAGAAGATGTTGTACCTTTCGAACGATGGACGTGATCATACCGGCTTCGGTACCCAAAACAAAGGACAAGGTTTGTTCTTTTTGTATCGCCTTTGCTTCTTGGACTCGATCCGCAATGAAGTGTAGTATATTCGATGTGGAGCCGACTACACCGCGGCCTTCTTTTTGGGCTTGCGATGCCAGTTCAAACATTTCTCCGGGTACCTCAAAGTGTGCGGTATGGTAGGCGTCTCCATATTCCTTGCGAACTTTTTCAACGACGTCTGCGCCGAACATATGGTGTACGACGCAATTACCCTGCTGGAAAAAATGAAAGCGAGAGAGTAGGTTTTGAATGCTCTTGAGGTTGTGCTGGGGATGGATCGCTTGTATAGCGGTATCATCCATCGTGAGGAGTTGTTCAAATACGACTTTTAAATTGGCTCCCATGTAGGTGTCTGGTCCATACCAAATATTGAGCTCCGGAATTTGAGCGGCTGCTTGTAGGATGGTGTGCAATACGTTGGATGATGTACATGTAATGGTTGGTACAATTACGTGTGAGAGGGCTTTTACGCGCAAAGACGTATTGATATAAATGATGTGAATAGAGTTATCCATCGTGGATGCTTTCTGTAGCCAAGCCCCATAGGCTTGTG
>JAYYRF010000523.1:0-4143 GCA_036127535.1 Myxococcota bacterium
GGCATTTCCAAACGCTCTCGAAGACACCGTTGGATTGGTTGGCGACGAAAGATATGAGGGAAAATCGTTTGTTTGTGACGGTTTTTTAGCCACCATGGCGCGTGAAAACCAGACATCAAACCCTCCGTTTATCTTAGTTCATTGACATTTATACATGGAATCGTTTAGATGATACTCAACAATTGGAGTAAAAATGAGTGTTTTGCGATCTCTGTACCGTCCGTCTCTCGCATTGCTAACGGATCTATATCAGATAACGATGGCCTATGGCTATTGGAAAAATCAAATGGCCAATCACGAAGCCGTCTTTAATCTCTTCTTTCGTAAGAATCCTTTCAAAGGTGGCTATGCGATTGCTGCGGGTTTGGAACAAGCCGCAGAATTGATTCAACGCGCACGCTTCGACACGTCCGACTTGGACTACCTCGCAACCTTAAAGGGCAACGACAACGAGCCTCTTTTTGAAGACGCCTTCTTGCGTTATCTCCAAGAGTCTCCCAACGCCATTCATCTCGACGCGGTACCGGAAGGCTCTGTTGTATTCCCACACGAACCGTTGCTCCGACTTCGCGGACCGATTATCCCTTGCCAACTTTTGGAAACACCGTTGCTCACCATGGTGAATTTTCAAACGCTCATCGCGACCAAATCCTCTCGTATTTGCCGAGCGGCACAAGGAGATTTGGTTCTTGAATTTGGTCTTCGACGCGCCCAAGGCATCGACGGAGGACTCTCCGCTTCCCGTGCGGCTTTCATCGGAGGCTGTCATGCCACCTCCAATGTGCAGGCCGGAAAGCTCTTCGATATTCCCGTCAAGGGAACCCATGCACATGCATGGGTCATGATGTTTCCATCGGAACTCGATTCGTTCTCCGCCTATGCTAAAGCGATGCAAAACAACTGCATCTTTTTGGTAGACACCTATGACACCGTGCAAGGTGTTCACAACGCAGTGAAAATCGGACGTACCCTACGCGAGAAGGGACATCAGATGGTCGGCGTTCGACTCGACTCCGGGGACATGGCGGATTTAAGTAAAAAAGCCCGCGTTATCTTAGATGAAGGGGGATTTCCCGACGCGAAGATCGTTGCATCAGACAGCCTAGACGAACGAAAAATCGCCGCACTCAAGGAGGCGGGCGCCCTGATTCAAGTTTGGGGTGTTGGAACCAACATGGTCACAGCAAAGGATCAGCCCGCTTTGGGAGGAGTATACAAGTTGGCCGCCGTACGCGCACCGGGAGAAGACTGGCAATATAAGGTCAAGCTCTCGAATACCCCCATCAAAGTCTCGAATCCCGGCATCTTACAAATTCGACGTTTTACAGATGAAAAAGGTCTTTTTTTGGGAGATGTCCTGTATGACGAAGATATGGGTCTATCGGAGAACCCACGGGCACATTCTCTTACGAAAGCAGGGTTTGAACTATCTCTAAGCGGTTCCTACACCGAACTGCTCCAGCCGATTTTACGGGATGGCAATCCGGTTTGGTCTCCCCCTTCGCTCGCGGACATCCGAGAACGCGCGCAACGCGAGTTGGATCATCTTCCATCCCAACTCCGCGCATTCAACGTCGACGAGCCCTATTTTGTCGGACTCAAGGGCCAAGTAAACACGTTAAAGAATACTCTGATCGCCGGTGCAAAGTGAAAAAGATCATACTATACGCCGAACCATATCAAGCTCTTGCACGAAGTATCGCCGGCCTTAATGGATACAAAATTGGTGAAATACAGCGCAAAACGTTCCCCGATGGAGAACGGTATATGCGAATCAAAACCGACGTACGGGATCGCAAGGTGGTTTTAATCGGCGGCGCATATGACGACCACGCAACAATGGAGACCTTCGATCTCGGCTGTGGACTGGTGCACAACGGTGCAAAACAACTGCAGATCATTCTCCCCTATCTCGGCTATTCAACGATGGAGCGCGCCGTAAAGTATGGAGAAGTGGTAACGGCCAAAAATCGGGCTCGTCTGTTCTCGTCGATACCGCCAGCAGCCTACGGAAATACTTTTTTTGCGGTTGATCTACACACCGGAGGGCTTCCCCACTATTTTGAGGGTGGTACCAACCTATTTCACATATATGCCAAAAAAGTCATCATGCAGGCCGCTTCACAACTTCGCGGAAACGATTTTGTTCTGGCAAGTACGGATGCCGGTCGAGCCAAATGGGTAGAAAGTCTCGCAAACGATATGGGCGTACCGGCATCGTTTGTCTTTAAACGTCGTCTTTCAGGGAGCGAGACGGCGGTCTCTGCGGTCTCTGCACAAGTGGATGATCGCCACGTGATTATTTACGACGACATGATCCGTACCGGAGGTTCTTTAATCGGTGCCGCCCGTGCGTACAAAGAGGCCGGCGCCAAGACCATTTGTGCGATTTGCACCCATGGCGTATTTCCAAACGGAGCACTCGAACGCATTCAACAGTCCAAGGTCATCGAAGCGATTATCTGTACGGATTCTCATCCACAAGCCCTTCATCTGAAGAGTCTTCACCCGAACTATCTCGACGTGCTGAGCTTGGATACGGTCATCGCCACCGCACTCAAAACCAAATAGTTGGGACCCCCGTTGAATCTCTCTGACACGATACAAAAAGCACTTTCTCTACACCAAGAAGGTCACATTGAAGAAGCAGAGGCTCTATACGAAATTCTACTCGAAAAAATCGATCCATCTGTGGATCTTCTCTATCTCGCCGCTTTGGCCGCTTGGATGCTCGGAAAATCAGTCCTTGCAAAGGAACGACTCCAAAAAGCGATTCTTCTCGATCCAAACGATGCGCGTCTTTACAACCTCCAAGGAAATGTCTTACAACGCACACAAGAATACGAGCAAGCCACCATCGCATACCAAAGAGCACTTGAACTCGATCCCAACAACGCGACGACATGGAGCAACTTGGGGGTAGCCCATCACGAACTCGGTCATTTTGATATCGCCCTTCGCCATCACCAAGAGGCGCTGGCGAGAGATGGCGAAGATATGAGTGCGCACTATAACCATGGTCGGACTCTACTCTCGCTCCAACGCTATACCGAGGCGGAAACTGCCCTTCGAAAAGCATATGATCAGGCGCCACGGGACTCCGATATTCTGAACAATCTCGGTAACGCACTGCTTCACCAAATGAAGATCGTCGAGGCCCGACGATTCTACGCGCAAGCACTCGCGGAAAATGCGCGAAACGTAGACGCACTGTACAACATGGCGACAAGTTACAAGATGCTGGGGGAATACGAAGAAGCCAAAACGAGATACCAAGCTCTTTTGGGTCTCGCACCCCAACACTTTTCGTCAATTACCGCCCTTGCAGAAATCGCAATCTTAGCCCAAGACTTTTACCAAGCAGAGCAACTCTATCAAATTGCTCTTCAAATACAACCGAAGCACGGAGACTGTTTGGCCGGCTTGGGGATGGCTCTTTTGAGGCAACAGCACATCGACGATGCGATCGATACTCTTACAGAGGCGGTTCGTATTCAACCAAAGGCGGAGACGTGGATATCCTTGGGTCTTGCACACCGAGAGCGCGCCCAAGAAAGCCCCGCGTCCGATTCTCGTCAAGCTGCGGCCGCAGCGCTCGAAAAGGCGGTGGCGTTGGATCCGGAGAACGGTAAAGCCATCTACTTACTTCATGTGTTTCAAGGAACATTACCGGAGAGAGCCCCTTTGGACTACGTTCGGAATCTGTTTGACTACTATGCACCCAAATTCGACGAGCACCTCAGGGACGTTCTTCATTATCAAACCCCGCAAAAGCTCAGCCAGTTCCTCCGGAGACATCATACGCAATCACACTTTGAGCGGGTTTTGGATCTGGGTTGCGGGACGGGTCTTATGGCAGAGGAGTTAAGGGATCTCAGCCAAAGAATCATCGGGGTTGATCTATCGGAAAAGATGTTGGCACAAGCCGAAAAAAAAGAGGTCTACCACTCGCTTTTTAACGGAGATATCCTATCGTACCTCGGTGAAGAACGGCCAGCCTTTGATTTAATTGTTGCAGCTGATGTATTGGTGTATTTCGGCGATTTGCAACCGATTCTGAGCGCCGTATCCCAAAGATTAAAGCCGGGCGGCGTGTTTCTTTTTTCCGTGGAGAAACAAGACACAGGCTTCTCCTTGACACTC
>JAYYRF010000524.1:0-4502 GCA_036127535.1 Myxococcota bacterium
GTCTTCCCGAACCGCGGTGTCCCACAATACGGGCTCTTGTTCCGGACACCGCATCGCCCATTGGGGTTCGGGATTTCCCATGGGCAATGGTGGATCGATGGTCACATTGACCGTCCGATCTTTGATGGAAATAGTGAAGAAAGCATCTGGGTATCGCTCGGCCAGCATCAAAATCTCTTCGCGATCTGGCATTTCCAGTGCAAGCTTTTTGGCTTCTTCGGGACTTTTTACGGATATGAGAGCACTTTTGATCGCCAAATTTTTACACGCTTCTTTTAGCTCTTCGGTCGTCGCCAATTCGATCATTTTCTGATAATCGGATTGCGATCCGTTTTCGCCCAATTCTTCGATCAACGTCTCGACCAACGGATCACGTGCGTCCTCTGCCGCCTGTGTTCCATCCCAACGTTCGCGAAACTCTTCCCACTTTTGGGAGGTTTTTCCTTCGGTCACGCGGAAGTACACTTCTGCACAGCGCTCCCGCAATTCTTGGGGTGCTTCCGGTGTAGAAGATTGCCATTTCTCACAATATTGCTGCCCCTCATCCAAACGATCTTGTCGATTTAATCGGCGAATTACATCGGCTTTTCGTGATGCGTATGCATCGTGAGAAAAGAGGAGGAACAAGGGTATTAGATATAGATTCAATTTATTCACCAAGTTGTCACAGCGTGCTGTATTTGGGCTTATTCTAGCTTTTTTCCCATTATAACGCACTTAAAAGTGTTTTATTATTAGAATATTTTTTTGGAAGTAAGCGGAATAGGGTGTTAGTCTGCTCCCTCTTAAACATTCACATTCGTTTTTTCGAAACGTTTTTCATCTACACCTTACAGGAGCAAGCCGTGACCATCGATCTCGCCTTAATTCGCAACATCGGCATCAGTGCACACATCGACTCAGGAAAGACGACTCTTACTGAGCGCATTCTATTTTACACCGGTAGAATCCATGCGATTCATGACGTTCGAGGAAAGGACGGTGTCGGTGCGAAAATGGATTCTATGGAATTAGAAAAAGAAAGAGGGATTACCATTCAGTCTGCGGCCACGCACTGCGAATGGGGAGACAAGCACATCAATATCATCGATACACCGGGTCACGTAGACTTCACCATTGAGGTAGAAAGAGCACTTCGTGTACTCGACGGCGCTATCTTGGTTCTGTGTTCCGTTGCTGGCGTACAGTCTCAGTCGATCACGGTCGACCGCCAAATGCGACGATACAATGTACCGCGGATCGCCTTCGTCAATAAATGCGACCGACAAGGAGCCAATCCGTATCGCGTTTGCCAGCAACTCGAAGATAAACTCGGCCTCAATTCTTGTATGGTACAGGTACCCATCGGACTCGAAGAGAAGCACGAAGGCGTCGTGGATCTCGTCGGTATGAAAGCATACTATTTCGACGGTCCAAAAGGAGAGGACGTTCGCGTGGAAGAGATTCCGTCCCATCTCGCCGATGAAGTGGCCGAGAGACGAGAACTCCTTCTCGACGCCATTAGCAACGTTCAAGACGTATATGAAGAAGACTTCGCAGACGAATTGCTCATGGCGTTTATGGACGAGCAAGAAGGTGGAGATCTGGTTAGCGAAGAGGTTATCAACCAAGCGATACGCGAAGCAACCATCGCACTTCAGTTCTGCCCTGTTATGCTTGGCTCTGCCTACAAAAATAAAGGTGTTCAGCCGCTGCTCGATCGTGTCAATACATGGTTACCCTGCCCGACGGACGTCAATAACGAAGCGATGGAAGCCGGAGACGAGAACGTAAAACACATTGTAGACTCTGACCCCAAGCAAGGTCTACTCGCACTCGCCTTCAAACTAGAAGACGGTCGCTACGGACAGCTCACCTATCTGCGCATCTACCGCGGCTCCATGACAAAAGGGTCTACCATCTACAATGCGCGAAACGGAAACAAAGTTAAAGTTGGACGTTTGGTTCGCATGCACTCCAACGAAATGGAAGATATCGATTATGCTGAAGCGGGAGACATCGTCGCCTTGTTCGGTGTGGATTGCTTCTCTGGAGATACCTTTTCCGACAATACCAGCGACTGGATCATGAGTTCGATTCACGTTCCGGAGCCCGTTATCTCGATGGCGATCAAGCCGGCCAATACAAAGGCGCAGTCAAACATGTCCAAAGCCTTACAACGCTTCCGTAAAGAAGATCCAACCTTCCGCGTAAGCCAAGACGAAGAGACCAACGAGACCATCATCGCCGGAATGGGAGAACTTCATCTCGACGTATACATCGAGCGAATGAAGCGCGAATACAAGGCAGAGGTTCTGACCTCTCCGCCTCGTGTATCTTATCGCGAAACCATTACCCAAAAAGCGGAATTCAACTACACCCACAAGAAGCAAACCGGTGGTGCCGGTCAGTATGGTCGCGTTGCAGGATACGTTGAGCCAATCGGAGAAGATGACGAGTTGAACTACGAGTTCATCGATCAAATCAAAGGTGGTGTGATTCCACGCGAATTTATTCCATCTTGTGACAAAGGCTTCAAAGAATCTACGACCAAAGGTCGTCTCATCGAAGCTCCGGTGGTTCGGGTTCGCGTTTGCATCAACGATGGTCAATACCATCCAGTAGACTCCTCTGATAAGGCTTTCCAAGCGGCGGCTCGTGGAGCATGGCGTCAGATTTATGCAGATGCTCGTCCCATTATTCTCGAACCCGTAATGAAAGTCTCTGTAGAGGGACCCAACGAGTTCCAAGGTCAGGTTATCGGAACGCTCAATCAGCGTCGTGGCCAAATTCTTGGCATGAACGAAGAAGATGGCTATGCAACCATAGATGCGGAAGTTCCCCTCAGCGAAATGTTCGGCTACGCGACAGTTCTTCGCTCCTCTACACAAGGGAAAGCAGAATTTACAATGGAATTCTCTCGTTATCTCCCTGCGCCCAAAAGCGTCCAAGACGATCTCATCAAGAAGTACCAAGAAGAAAAAGCGAACAAATAATATACGCATCCCGAGCATACGGACATGCCCTCTCCCAACCAAGCGCAAAAACGTCTCTTTGACTCTCTCCATCTAAACATGGAGACTGGAGGACTCGGTGGGGTTTTTGCCAAAGCGGGTGTCGGGAAAACCGCTCTGTTAATCCATCTCGCTTTTTTTCACATCCAAAGGCAAAAAAAAGTTCTGCACATCTCGCTGCGCGATCCGCAAGCGAGAGTGCGAAATTTTTATGATGAGCTGTATGCCGAACGATCGAGATTATCCGAAGAAAGCGAATTTATTAGCAAGCAAGAAGTGGCAACCCACCGCCTGGTATACTCCTCTCCCGGACAGAACATCGACATAGAAGATGTAGAACAACTGCTCACATCCTTTGGAGAGCTTATCGACTTTACTCCAAAGATTCTGATCATCGATGGATTCCAAGGAGAGTTATCACCCGATTCGTGGAAAGAACTCGCTAAACGCAAATCATTAGCCATATGGATATCCATATCCTTACAAGAGAACGTAGAAGAGAGTGACCTTGCGGCCTTTGACAGCGCGATCGAACTGGTTCCAATCGGTCAGAAAATAGAGATCCATAATCTCTTACCCCATCAGTCCTCTTTTTCTCCGATATACTTGGATCCGATGACACGTCGACTGTTACCACAGCGACAGTCTCCCCTGAATTCACCCAATTCCGCATCGATTCTCAAGCCGGATCAATGTACGCTCTATTCCGGTGGTGCAGCAGGTTCGGAAACGCTGTTTGGCGAACAAGCAGAGAAATGGGGTCTCAAGGAAGTAAACTTCAGTTTTTCCGGCCACGTTCAGCGTCGCATGATGGGACAAAAACAGTTGAGCCTCGATGATTTAGCAGAGGGTGCTGTCAGTTTACAGTACGTTTCGAGAAAACTCAATCGAAGTTGGGAAAAGACACCGCTCCTGAAAAAGGTTCTACAACTTCTTTGGCACGTCGTATCGAATGCTGACCAAGTTTTCATTATCGGAACGATTCAAGAGGACGGCACGGTTCACGGTGGGACGGGTTGGTCTGTGGAGCTGGCGAAACGATGGAAAAAACCATTGTGGGTGTTTGACCAAGATCGAGAATCTTGGTTCCTTTGGGACGGCAGTGACTGGGTTCCCAACCTACCCCGCATTGAATCCAACAAAATAGCAGGATCCGGAACCCGGTTTTTATCCGACGCCAGTAAAAAGGCAATCGAAGCGTTGTTCTATCGAAGCTTCAACTACTAGCTTTCAGCCTCTTCGACTGCGGGCTCATCCGTAACTTCGATGAGTTCATTCATACTGGGAAATTCTTCGCGGAGAAGATTCTCAACACCCATACGCATGGTCATGACTGATGAAGGGCAAGTACTGCATGCTCCGACCAGCTTCACATAAATGTTATTGTCCTCAATTTTGATCAAAGAGATATCACCGCCATCCATTTGCAAAGCGGGACGAACATCTTCGTCGAGAATTTCCTGCACCGCTTCCATGCTCAGCGGGGGGCCTTCCGCAACCGACGGGGTC
>JAYYRF010000525.1:0-3069 GCA_036127535.1 Myxococcota bacterium
GTCGACCGTCCTTTGACGGCTGTAACTTCCATCCCAGTTAAGGGAGGACTCAATACTGACCCAGGCTACACATTCTGCATATACTATGGACTCGCGATGCGCTTCGGAGCAACGGTGTTTCCGATACTTCCGGCAACATACAGGTTTTCGCACCCGCTGGTTATCCGGCCAAAGCCCCCTTTGCACTCTTTCAATTTAAATTTCTCTCGCTAGGTAAATCAATTGAATCTTATTTCAGAACGCAAGAAGGGGAGTTAAATGGACTTGAAACATTTGGATGTATGCTATCAGGATAAAATATACTCTCCATGTAGCTTTACACCCTATCATCGGAAATCTCCATGCTCACTTTATTACTCGCCTGCACTGCCAATAATCTCAACCCCAAAAGTACTGAGTCCGACACGGCGCTCGTTGAAATTCATGAGGACATTGATCAAGCGGCGCTACTGGCAGCGATTGAGTCCGATGTAAACCGCTTGCAAGCCACCGCTTTTTCGATGGCGATTATCCGAGAAGGGGAAGTGGTTTGGCAAGGAGGCGTTGGAAATGAAACTCCAAGTGGGACACCCGTGACGGAAAACACCCGATTTCGCGTGGCTTCTATTACCAAACCGATGACGGCTGTCGTTACCCTTCAGCAAGTTGAGGCCGGCTGTTTACGCTTGGACTCTCCTGTCGATGCTTACCTGGATAATTTTGGAATCGTACAGCAGCCACAGCTCTCCGCGACGCTCACCGTCGCGGATACCCTGAAGCAAACCGGCGGTCTTTTGGACAATGCGGAGCAAAGTGGCGAAAACGGAGATGGTCAAATTGACAACTACCTGCCGATTATCAATCAAAATGCATACTTCCTCTCGCCTCCGGGGAGGATGTACAACTATTCCAACACCAATATCGTCATCGCTGGAGCACTGATAGAAGACTGTACCGACACGTATTTTCGGCCCCAAATGGCAGAGAGCTTATGGGAGCCCTTGGAGATGAGCAGAACGGCCATGGCGACAGATACTGTGCTCGCAGATCAAGACTATGCCCTTGGGATTAGCACCCAAATTCCCAATCAGGTCGGTCAAGAGGTGACCATGTATGCCGACACCTACTCCGCCTCTCACCTGTGGCCGGCCATGGGAGCGTGGTCGACAGCCGCCGATCTCGCCAAATTTGCGCAGTTTTTAATGCACGGCGACGAAGATATTCTCGCATCGGAATTGCTCGCAGAGATGACCACCATGCAGATTGACACCGAAGAAGGATACCCCGAAAAGGGCTATGGCTATGGGATTGAGGTCAAGAAAGGGATCGATATCGGTGGTGCCCACTATCCGGTCACCATGCTCTCTCATTCAGGCTCCCTTTACGGCTACAGCTCTCACTTTCTTCTGATACCGGAGCTTGATGTGGCCGTTATCGCCCTGATCAACAGAGAGGAAGCGGTTCCAACCGAGAGTGTTTCGGTGGCTCTTAATTTGGCCGCATTGGTAGATCCTGTGCCTTTTACGGTCGCGGTCCCAGCTGAATTTAGTGACTATGAGGGAGAATACTATAACGAAAACAACATTGGTGAATTTATTCTCACCGATACCGAAGAAGGGTTGCATGTTTCCGTTCCGGCCTTTGATGATGCCTCAATGGGCTATGAACCTATCTTACAGCCCGTTCGACCCGATAACTTTAGAATCATATACGACAATGGAAGCACCGATGACATCAGTTTTATCCGAAACGAAGAGGGAGATGTAGAGTATTTGCGAAACCGCTACTATGTGGGTCTGAAAATGGAATGATCATCCGTCACACAATATGAATAAAGAATACGGTCAAGCCAATCTGCACGCTGTAAGGGGCGTTCCTTTGATTCATACGTCCATCACGATAGGAATACAGGATCTGTGTATTGCTGCGTTTACACAATACAATAAGGGATACAACAAAAAGAGTTGTCAATGAAAAATCACAAAGAGATCTATACCGAACTACAAAACAATGACATTGCAGTTCGAAATAAGGCTTTAGCGAAAGCACTTGCATTACCCATGCCGCAAAGATTGGAATTGAGTAGACTTTTTCAAATCACAGATGCGGTATGTGACTCCATCAATGTAGGTAATGAAGTCTTTGTTTTGAACGGTTGGTCTGACGCCATGATCTCGTTCTATTTTCAAACCTTTCATGCGTATGTTCGTGATTTAGACGGCCAAATCATCTCGTTGAATCTAGCATCAGCAACATCATACGATTGCGCCGATTACGAAGGTCCAGAGCCGGAACAATCTTTTTTTGATACGCTCATCGGGTTCTTGTGTGATTCTCCGGAATGGGTAAAAAAAGGGTTTCATGACCATCCCATTCTTCAATTTACCGGTATAGGGACACGTTTGGTTCAATGTTTGATAGAAGACTCCTCCAGTTTGGCTTGGATACCTGGGGTGTATCTGTTGAACGGTGTGCACTGTTCCTTCCAATCTTTAGACTGCCGTTATCTCCAACCACACGGTTCCATTGGAGACGGTGAAAGTCCACACTTTTTCTTTGAGAGTTGTTCCTTTGAAAGCATCGTAAACCTAGAGTACATCTATGGCTGTGTTTCCTTTGGGCTCACATACAGCACCATCAAAGCACCTTTACAGATCCCACAATCAACACGAACAGGTACATGGGGTTTTATTCCAATATTATCCCTAAGCACATACATAGAGCTATCTGTCGAACAACGAAACTTTGGAGCGCTGGCACTGCTCGGCGAACCGGGAAACGATTATCGCTGGTTGAGAGGGGCAGAAATTATTGATCTCATTGTATCGTGGAGAACACTACACGTCATATGGCCATCCGTTCAGGAGAATCCGCCAAAAATAAAGGCACTAACGATTGTTCGAGACAATGATATACAGATGTACTCGAACACGCTGGTAGACTTACCGGATGGAATTGAAACGTGTGGTATTGAGATTCTAGTGAGTGACAGTGCACTACAAGACTTTGATGATTCTCCCGAGGGTATTCATGCTTTGATGAAAATGTACGCACAACTCCCTGACCTTAAGCATGTATTCTTTCCATATG
>JAYYRF010000526.1:0-10569 GCA_036127535.1 Myxococcota bacterium
GAACATCAAACAAGATTGCGTTCTTTATATATTATTCTTGATCATTTGATGGTCAAAGATTAGCGTTTCAATGAGAAACATTAATATCAGGGAGTAACCGGTGAATCTAGTCTCATTAATATTGCTGTCTTGTAGTCAAGAAGTTCAAACTGAAACGAAGGAACTCAGTCCCGAAGAAAAATACATTCAAGCCGTAAAAGAAGGGGGAACGCTTCTCGAGCTTAAGATCACTGAAGGAGAGCGTTTAGCAAACGTATTTACCAAGGACGATGGCGAACGTGGGAGTGCACTCTTTCTGATTTACAGCTATGAGGGCTATTATCTAAAACAAATTAACAACCGCTCTGAAAAGTTTCGGTCGCTGATCTCTATAAGAGAGTATCAAGAAGGGGAAGAGACACTATTTTTAGCGCATGTTCTCGATGACAATGACAAACAGAAACTCATCTTGGTTAAGAACGGACCGTTCGAACAGAGTAATGCGTTCAATGATATCGACTACGGCACAGATTACGGAGCCAACGCGCAGAATCGAAGCTGGGTTGGTACGAATGACGACGGTATGCAGATCGTATTTTTTGAATCAAAATTCTTTTATGGTCCTACTGTTAAGAAAATTTATGATGTCGAACCCACGCCGGATCAAGTGACCGTACAGTACAAAATCAACTATAAAAAAAGTGGTGTTGGAACCAACCTCTATGACTCAAGACCCAAATGGCAATTACTGGACACGCGATGGATATACACCGCGAAAAAGGCAAAAGAGACGGTTATTGTAATAGATCACGCCCAGAAGGGGTCTTTCTCTTCGATTTCTGCAGCCCAAAGTTTTGGAGAAGAGAAGCGTTTGGTCTTTTCCGGTAAAAAAGGGAAGGACACATACGTTGTGTCTATCAGTGGAATCGCGGCCGAGAAAGAGTACATCGAAAATGGTCCGTACGCATCCGTTACAACAAATAGAGGAAAAATAGCGGTTCACAAATACAGTAAAAATCCCCAATACGTTGCCAAAGAAACCAACAATGTGGATGGAAAGTCTGTTTCTTCTTACAAACTCGTTTTCATTCGTACAGAGCATAATTGGGTCAGTAGTCCTTCTTACAAGGAGATTCGGCTCAAGAGTGACATCACTCTACATGAACCTGTAGCAGAAGCAAAAACCGATGCCGGTACTCTTATGCTTCGCGGAACAATGGCGGGGCCAGTCGTCAAGTCGATTTCCTCTCTTCAGCCAGCATTTTCTCAGGAGAAAATCACGTACGTTGCAACGTATCCCGAAGGGGAGCAAGTCGTGGTTATAAACGAAGACGTTGGGAAAAAGTACAAAGAAATTAAAGCCCTGAAAACGACCCAAACAACAGCCATACCCTACTACATAGCCAAAACCGAGAGCGTGGTTGATGAGAAACCCGTCCGCCAAGAACACGTCGTTCTCCATACCAAAGAAAGTGCCAAAGTCGACAGTATTCAAACCATCATGACAAGAAAGAATGATGGCATCGTATGGCTCTCGAGTGTGGACGGTCAGAACGTTGTTGGAATTGATACCACAGTGGGAGAGCGCTTTGAAAAGATTTCAAAGATCTATCTGACCGAGCGCGATGTTCTTTGGTACACAGCAAGTGCCAATGAAAAACAACATATGGTCGTTGAAACCGACAAATCCAGACCATACACACAAATTTCCAAACCTCGTTTCACGAATGTCAGTCACCACATTTTATACTCCGGTAGACAAAAGACCGAAGCCCAAAGCGAAGATGGATTGGCGACGTTCAAAGACTACATCGTTTTGAATACGGAAGATATCTCTTCTTTTTTACATTCTCCGGAGGACACCGGAGGAGTAAGAAAGTTGGATGGTGGACAAAGTGGGCCGGAACTTTTTGTGGTACCCAAAAGTGACGCTTACTACTACAAAGCCCAAAGTGACACGAATTTCTATGTGGGTTGGGACAAAGAAAAGTGGGGTCCTTTCGATCAAGTTTCAAGCATAAAATTACTCCCCGATGCATCGGGTATTGCCTACATCACCAAAAAAGAAGAGAAAGATGCGGTACAGGTCAATGGAGAACGTCACAAAGAGTACGACTCGGTTCGGTCTTTGGGTTTCACCAAAGACAAAAAATATGTTCGCTATCAAGCCCAACAAGAAAAAACACAATTTCAAATCGTCAATAAAGAAGAGTACCTTTCGGTTAAGGATGAGAAGTTAAATCGCAACCAAGATATCTTTGTATACCAAGGCAAAAAAGAAAACGGTTGGGTACAAGTAATCAATTACCAAGCGAGTGAAGCCAGCAACGCACTATCAAAGGCGAGATTCACGCCTGATGGATATGGTGTAGAGGTGGTCGCTACAACTGAAAAAGGCAAACACCTATTGCATAAGTTTCACGAAAGAGATTTTACCTCTGAAGAGACGTATCAAGATGTCTACGATCGAAAGCGCTATTATCTCCCATACGGTCAAGCCCCCAAGTTGATGTTGTCCGACGTAGCAAATGTCTACCACCTTTACTATATCGATGATGAAGGGGAGAGACGTAAAGTTGAGTTTCCAGAACTCAAAGAGCGGAGTTTTTTGGCCACGGGACGCTCTACTGAGCGGATTGAAAATGGATGGATCATAGAAAAAATCGAAGGCAATCAAATCTTTATCCCCAACGGTCCATCTGAGCGCGATGTTGAAAAGCTAAACGAAAGCTATCGAAATTCTGTATTTGTCCTACCGCTCTATGCACCCTACTCATATGGGGCTCGCGAAAAGAATCGAGGAGAGGTTTTTGAAAAGCGATTCTACAAAGAGCTCAGCAACGAACAATTTACAAAAAATAGAAAGCTGATTCTTCGGTCTGAAGAAAGCGGTGGATTTCGGCTTGTCTTTGAGGGTTCAAGAACCGGTGTTTATGGAAATATAGGAAAGAAGTATATTTTTCATCATGCTGAAAATGACAAAGACTGGTTGGTCTTTACAGCCTATAATGCAAAAAGAACAAGATACGCCGACAGACAATTCGTCATTACAAATAACGTCGCTGAAACACAAAATCTTGGCTATGCTTCGCAGATCTCATTTGTGAAGTGGACGGATTTATCAAAT
The DNA here is from genome assembly GCA_036127535.1 of Myxococcota bacterium. Taxonomy (GTDB): domain Bacteria; phylum Myxococcota_A; class UBA796; order UBA796; family UBA796. Next base: position 3,107 of record JAYYRF010000526.1, read on the forward strand.
CGAAACGAGCATACCATTCAATGGGAAGGCCCTGGTTTTGTTGCCGTTGGCGATCAAAGGTATGATGCTGTTCGAAAAGTGGGGATTTCTCCTAATTTGGAGCATCTCAATTATGTTGCTTCAAAGGATGGATTCGAGTTTATTTATCACAAAACCAAGGCTCAACCCGCATACAAAAGCATTCGTGATTATTCATTGAACGGACCGAATGATGACGCTGCCTACATTGGGGAACACGTTGTTTCTCGCCCCGACAACATTCAACAAGCGGATGTCGTCAAGCTTGACAAATCTATATTCCACGTTGTCCAAGGAGAGAGTAAAAGCAACTGGTATGATTCGATCAAATACTTCTTATCCGGAGACGATATCAATACCGCATCCTTTGTCGCGAAACGAAACGGATTGTGGAACGTTTACAGAGGAACAGAGGCCGAAAGTCCCGGGTTTGATGCTATCGAGTGGTTTCATCGCACCGAAGATAAAAAAATCCATTATTTGGGTCGGGATCGAGATGGTTGGCATGAAAGACACGATGGAAAAGAAACACGTCTTGTCTCTACAATTCTTCCGCTACCACCGCACAACAATCCTGAAGGTTGGCAAACGGTTAACGGTGCATACAACCAGGCACTCATAAATGAAAAAGGTGAATTTGCCTACTTAGCTGTCAACAATGGTGATGAGACATTCTATTACAAGAACCAATCATACGGTCCAGAGCATGATATCAAACAATTTTGGATGTTCCGTCACGGAGAGGAAGAAAAGAAGGAAGAGGTCTTTGCGATGCTGCAAGAGCGTAAAGATAGCACCCAAGTTCTCGTTGTCGATGGAGACGAGTCAGAACCGTTCAACCGTATTCAAACCGAACCTGCATTTATCGCGGCTACCGGATCTTTGTACACACATGTAGATCAAAGCCAAATTGCAAAAAAGAGACTCGACGAGCTCTTTGAAGCAAATAAAGATCTCAAGAGGCTCATAGAAGAAGGGGATGATGAAGAACTCGATGAGTATATCACCGTCAAAAAAATACAGTTACCCCACAAAGAAGCCCTGATCAATGGAGTCAAGAATGTAATCGAGGCAAATTCGATTGTATTGCTCGAGGTACAAGAAAGCGGTCCCATCTGTAAAATCACAGACAGAAGTGCCCAGTACATCTATCACTCTGGAGAAAGAGGTCCTGATTTTGACAACTACAGCCAAGCGATTTGGGGGCCGAGCTTAGAAGAGAGTCGATATATTTACACCCAAGAAGAGGACGGACTCACAGCCTCGTATTTGGGGTCAACAGAAAAATTGCTCGGACCCTTCGACCGAGGGACATTGACGCGTGACAACATCGCTGATCAAGACGTCTTTGTTTTGGTGGAATCTATCAATCATGCAAATACACTGTACGTTAATGAACAGAAAGTTTCGTCTGCCGACAAGATTCTCGAACTGAGTGATTATGGCTCGGAGCTATATATTCAATCCCGAAAGAACAACGATCTGATTGTAAATCTGGGCTCGAAAATATACGACGCCACCGGCTTTCTACCCGCTTCAAAAATTGAGCGCGACGGTACAACATTCGAACTCCTCCTGCGCAGGGATCGAGATGAATTCAGTTTCCAACACTATGATGAAACATCAGAGGGGGCGGACATGATGTGGGATCTCTCTGCCAAAGTCAGCGAAGACCAAATTTCATGGTCGTGGCTAGACGGTGAGATCGACTACGAAACGGCGACCATAAGCATTACAGAGAAAGCGCTAAGCATAGCCATAACGGAAGATCCGCTAGCGGATAGGTAAATCTCTGGGATTGAAATGGCCGTTTCATGTTTGCGTTCGAGAGTGGACTACAGAGAACACACCCTTGAAATTCGTCTTTATAAGCATGGGTGATGGATAGATTATCCTCAATGGGGGCAGCGAAGAATCATCTCGTCTTTTCAAGAGGCATCTCTTGAGATCTGCGATTGCCGACTTTTACTCCAAGGCTTATGAGCGAATCACGATCGGGTTGGAATCATCACTCAGATGCGGATCTTTCCCAAAAAAGGGTTGGGCGATGGGTCGAAGCTACGCCCAATTCAGTTCTGTCTAACCGATTCCAATCTTAATCCAATCGTTTGGGATGAACCTGTTCTTACTTGTTTTTTTATGTGACCGAATAGAGCTTTAATGGTCACAATGACCAACAGATAAAGATATGTATATCGGGAGCCACTTTGTTTAGGAATCTGCCGATTATGCTTACTTTGCCTCTCTACCTGCTGTTATCGTGTAGCACGAAGAACAACACTACGATAACCGCTGCCACACCATCCAAACAGATAAACGATAGCCCGCTGGTGCTGTCCGTACGGAAGCATTTCAATCAAAACCTGCGGGCCAAGGTATCGATATCGAGTGCGGAGGTCTTGGTAGACGAGCAGTACCAAACCCGAAAATTTGTACATTTGTATTTTTCATATCCCGCTGTAGGAGACTTCGAAATTCGCACGATACAACCGGGTGCCGATCTGCGGATTGTCGATACCCAAAAAAAATCGTATCCCGTCGTACTGGCTTCGGGCGATGAGGGATTACAATTCAACGGTCTTGCGATGCCGGAATTCAATAAATCGTCCGGACCAAATGATACGGATAATTACTCGTTTGTGCTCCGCATGGAGGAAGAGATTCCATCTGGCGGAGTCGCACAATGGGATCGTTTCGTCTCCTTGGAGGGAGAGCTTATCCTTCAAGTTATGTCGAACCGGCAACGAATGGACATTCCATTGAGCGCAGAGGTACTGCACTTCGCGGAGGGAGGGAAAACTCTCCCACAAAAAACCGGAACAGCCCAAACAGCTACCGGTGAAGCGGTGAACTTCCGATGGCTGTTGGGAGATGTTGAGCCATGCCCGAAAGGAAGCCAATATACATCCGGTGTTTGCTCGCCTTCCGAGGACAAAGAAGCGATGAATCCGGTGCGACAATATACACTTCAGATCGATCCCTCTTGGGGTGGTGTTGCCGACGATATGACGCTGATCTCCCCGAGCGGACAAGCAGTCAATACGGAGCTACGTCTTAACTTTGGAATGATCTCCTCCACCATGGGCGGATTTTCCAAGCAAAGCAGGGACATAACCTTTTATGGAGTCCCCGCGGAGGATCCGTTCAAAGATCATCATGTGCGGGTTCAGTATTGGGAAACCGACTCGCAGGTTTCCACATCTCTTTCAAGTCTTCCACTGGGAGATGTATCGTATTTTCGCAGAGAGGCTCAAATTCTAGATACCCAAGGAAACCAAGTACAGCCCACGATCATTGCTTGGATCAAGAAGACCATCGGTCCTCTTAAGCAAGAAATCATTGAAGAGATATACACAAAAGACGATCTGACAACGGTAACCATGACCAGAATCGACAAAGACTATCGGTACAACATCAGCGATTCAAAGAATATGTCTTCTGGAAGCATTTCCTACGACGATTGGACGATGAAAGACGCGCAGTTCGAATTACAAATGAACGATGGCTCTGCGAGCTTCAAGGGTTACAACAAGCCGTCCGAAAACGGAATCTTCATGGAGCGAAATATCCACTCTTCGCAAGGGGAGATCGTTGGTATCCTGAGCGGACAGGACGTTATCATTAGCAAAGAGGATTTTTTGACGGGAAAGAGCGAAAACCGGTAATCGGACGCTTAGGACATTAAAAAAATCCTAGGAGAGGGTCGTCATCTCAAAAGGCAACGCCTATTCCTGTTTCAACTCCCATCGACGTGGCGCTGTCCAAAGAGAGATGTCCCCACCAAAGCATCCTGTCTCCAAATCGAATATCACCACCGAAACTCAATCGTAATGCCAGTTCATTGGTGCTCAAGAAGCCGCCTTGCAAGGAAATGTTTAAACTCGCAGGCTTTGAATCTCCACGGAGATTCACCCCAGCATATAAAGCTGCATATCCACCCAATTCTGCATTAATCGTCAGACCGAATAGGCTGCGGCGCATATATCCCAATTGAACACCCGGAGACTGAGATATTTGTGCACCAAATCGTATAATGTTCTTCCCTTCCGATACTTCCACGACAAGATTCTTTTTGGCCGAGCAAATTTTAGTTTGGCCTCTGTACACAAAAACCGTAAGGGAGTGTAGTCCCTTGTCGAGTTTCCGAATGTCCACCCCGCTGAGTAAGTCAGACAATGTCATTTTGACGCTGTTTCCGTCAAGCTTTACGTATGCTTTTAGATCACTGCGTGAACCATAATTCTCCATTTGGAGACGAATGGGATAGACTTCTCCTCGCTTGATGGTTCGCGGTGCTTGAATAGAACACGTTGTGGAATTCTCCGCCAACTTCGGCTTCTTTTTCGGTTTTTTCTTCGGTGGAGGAGGCGTCTTTTGCTTTTCTTCCATCAGCACCGGTAAAGCAATGTAGTGACGATAATTGTACTCTGCCTTGGAAAACATCTGTGTTTGGAGTTCTCTAATCTGATTCTCACTGGCTTCGTCGATGACGGCTTCGGATCCGGAACTCCCTTTGAGCAACGCATTGTACTGCTTGGTGAATTCTATTCTATCAAAGGACACATAATAGCCGTGTGCCGCCGAAACGGAGTCTGAAGGTGCACTGGAGGGAGCCAGCGGTTTCAAAGATGTATTTTTGTTGACAAGCGACACCACTTCACTCGCCGTCGGTGCTTTTTTGGGGGGGGTGGATCGTATGGTGGATGCTCGTGTCGAGGAGTTCGATTTTGTTTTTGTCTTGCCGGTTTGGAGGATCAATTGGGTATCGGCTGCAATGTAGATGTATTGTCGTGTGCCGGAAGTCCATCTTTTTGACAATGCGTAGCGTTTTTTATTTTGCTCAAAGATAGATTGGGTTGGTACTTTTACATCTAAATCATCGCGTGCTTCAAAGCGAACGCCCGAGTCTAGCCCTACCCTTAACATCGGTCCATTGCGATAACTGGACGTAAAACTTGTGGGGGTGAGATAATTCATCTGCGCGCCAAAGGCATCTGCGCTCGGCACAAAAACATCGCTTCGGATTTCAAATTTCTGATTGGCTTCCAGATACTTGCTTTTTGATTTTTCACTAAAACCCGGCATGTCGGTATCCAAGACGACATTGCTCAGGCGCGTTTTGGCTACATGTGACACCGGCAGAGAGTAGCGAATGGTGGCGGGCGACGATTGATGATAGCGTGAATCGTAGACTTGTACTTCAACAAAGAGCTTGGTTCCTTTCGGTGTCTGCTTGGAGATATACAGCTGTGCATCAACATAATCCATTTGCCCTGCGTCCAGTTCGGATAACTCCTGCTCTTCCTTGTTGATCACCCATATGTATGGACTGTTTGAACGAACGAAGGCAGAAGAAGAGAATAGATTCTTTTTCGAATGATTTTCTATGGCCAAGCGAAGATCGATTCTCTCCCCCAAATCAACCACACCATTTCGAGAACCCTCTAAACCTTGATCCTTCAGCAAACTGGATTTGGATACGTTACCCCGAAAATAGGAACTGTTGCTCGTCGCTTTTGAATAAAAGCGCCTGTTTGCGCTGGAGAGATCTTTTTTTAGCGGTAGTTCCAAAAGAGAAGCATAGAAGTCTTCTGACCAAGATCCAGTGGTAATCGAAACGGCCAATTCCTCATACTTACTGCGCGCCGTAGAACTCAGATCTTTTTGTAATTGACGTTTTAGAATCATTGCTAGGTCTTTATCGTCTGGGTTCAACGAGTCCGGAAACCCTCTTTGTCTCCAATAGTTTTTGGTTCTCTCTTGTGCTAAGAGAACCAATGGTTTCTCGATATCTTGCAAGGAGGCATTTTTTTGAACCAACGATGTTATATTTTTTAGACCATTGATATCACCAACACCGCTGGAGTTCGCGAAGGAAAATAGCATTAGCAAATATAAAAAAAGCATACATTTATCCAACATAATGAGAATGTTTTTTCTTTAAATATTACTTCCTTTGCACGTTTTTGGCAATTTGAAATTATATCTGCGAAACCCGGTAGAGACCTCTCTCATCACAGGTGGAGAAGCCAGATGTCGTCGTAGAAAACATTTTGCGGGAGTCCATCGAGTTGGTTTTTGTAAAGTCTTTCAGAGCATTGAGTTGAACGGATAGCCCATAGATTGTATGGTCGCTACTGATGCAGCAGCTTTCTTTAAAGCACCGTTGGGGATCCAACAAGCGGACAAAAAGAGAACAAGTGAATCATGTATGTTGCCGCATAGAAAAGATTGTGCCTTCCGCTTTTGGATATCCGTTTTATGCACCGGTGCTCCATTATCCTCGATCGATCCCTTCCCAAAACGCCACCGTTTTTTTTCACTTTTTACAGCGTGCAAAATAACCAAAAGATCCGTCTTTTAGAGTGCCAAAAGACAATATGTAGGGACTTCATTGTGTCATGAAAACTGTTCATTGGTATCCATAAAAAGGAGGTGTCATAGTACAAGTGTCACCAAAAATAACAGGAAAGAACAATGTTTAGCCTTTTCATCTCTTTTATCGCTTGTTCAGAATATGCCTTTCACTCGCCCACCAATCTCAATCATAGACCTGAAGATGAGCTGAATGGATTTACCGACGGTTTAACCGAAGAGGTGGCTACCGGAACCGAAACACCGGTTTCCTACACCGTCGAATTTGCGGAACGGTATGAGGCAAGTATTGAACTTGAAGTCAGCAGTGTCGATATTGCCTTCGCATTGGATACAACATGCTCCATGAGCGAAGAGGCGGCCGCATTGGCACGTGAGTTTTCTGACATTGTAGACAGCCTTTCTGAAAGTATTCCAGATGCGGCCTATGGGTTTGCGACCTTTGATGACTATAATTTCTATGGTTTGGGTTCGAGCAGTGATCGACCCTTTTCTTTGCACAACCAAATCACCACCGATTTGCCTTGGATACAATATTCGCTGAATTACATCACCATTCACAATGGCGAAGATGTTCCGGAGTCCTCGATGGAGGCGCTCTACCAAAGTCTAACCGGTCTTGGATATAACCAAAGTGGAGAAGGCGTTTTCAATCCAGGTAGCGATGTTCCTCCCTTTATTGCACAGGCGGGGGATGCTTTCGGCGGTACACACAGCGGCTCTTTTAATCCTGCGGTTCCCGGAACGGGTACGATTGGCGGTTTTGGATTTCGAGAGGGGTCTCTTCCGGTAATTGTATACGCAACAGACGCCCCAATGCGCGATGCAGACTTGGGAGACACAACACCGGGTGCTGTGAGCAATCCGGCGGGAAGTACGGATGTCGTACATGCTTCCGATGACTTGGGAGCGCGTTTAATCGGTATTTCTACACAGAGTACGGCGCCCATGTCTCAAATGAATGATCTCGCGCTTCGAACGGGGTCTTTGTACGATGCCGATGGCGAGGGTATAAACAATGACCCTTTGGTCTTTCACTGGACGGGGTCTTCGGAGGCTTTCCGCAATAC
>JAYYRF010000527.1:0-4545 GCA_036127535.1 Myxococcota bacterium
GATGGGCAAAACAGCGGTTCTTACGGTCAGGGGCTCTCTTTTTCCGAGCCGCAAAGTAAACCGGCTTTGAGGCGCGTCATGGACATTTTAGATCGTTGTCACTTTCCCATATACCACAGCATCGGAAACCACGAATTGTACAATTTCACAATCGAGGAGTTGAAAGAGGTTTTGAGCAGCAAAGATCGAAAGCATCGGGTGGCAGAAGAGAATTTATACTATCAATTTCGGCCGTCCCCCGGGTGGGTCGGAATCATGCTGAATCCCTACGAAGTGTCCGTTACGCTACCCAAAGAGTCGCTTGGTCATCAAAAGGCCGTAGCGTTGTTGCGTCAGTACAACGATAATTATCTCTCTCAAGGTAAGGTGGACTATTTTCGCGGTCTCTCTGGGTTAAACCAACGCTTTGTACCGTTTAACGGTGGTTTGGGAGAGAAACAATTGTTATGGTTGAGTTTGCGTATTCAAGAGGCGGTGGCGGCGGGAGAGAGAATCCTCGTGTTTTCTCATATTCCCCTTTGTCCGGACGCGGCTTCTGCTCGCAATATTGCCTATGACTACGATCGCGTTCTCGAAATCCTTGAAACCGAGGGGAAAGGGAACGTAAAAGCTGTTTTTGCCGGTCATTATCATCGGGGCGGGTACGCGAAAGACAAGGCGGGCATACACCACTTAACCCTAAGGGCTATATTGACGCACAACGATAGTTTTGGACATGTAGACGTCTACATGGATCGATTGGAATTTGTAGGTCGAGGTGGACACGGGTCGAAGAACCTCTCCTTTGCCTGAGATACAAAATGCGAAGCTTATATTGTGTTGGTAATTTTCTATGCTGAGAAAATGCGATAGAACAATTGCGCTTTACGATGGGGTTTGATGAAATGCATCATTTTATGCAGGGTTTTTTACAGCGCTTCTCTGGTGTGATCATACGACACCCTTGGCGCGTAATTCTCTGTTCATTGATTCCATGTCTATTTCTAGCAGGCTTCATTTTGGTTACTCCCTTGCAATTGAGCTTTATGGCCTTGGTCGATCGCAGCGAACCGCTGGTCAATCGCTACATGGTGGTATCCGAACGCGTACAGCTCGGTAGCCAACTGATGTTGCTTTTGGAGGGAGAAAGCGAGAGCGATTTGGATGAAACCATGGTCGTTCTTCACGAAGAATTGGAGAAAATGGAAGAGGTTTCCTATGTGGTCAGTACACCTCCGACGGAGTGGTTCGAAAAAAACCTCGCTTGGATCACAACGGAGGAGGATTTTGAAACATTGCTTTCGCTCCCCAACAAAGTGAGTGACACAACTGCGCTGAAAAGGCTTCAAGAGCGCTGGCAAAAGCAGATAGATGGTTCGGCAACATCTCAGAAGGGAGCGCGGTTGGTATTGGTTGGGCTCTCCTCTGATCCACTCAGCATTTCGATGAACGATGTTTTGTCCGGCAACAGTCCGTATGAAATTGTTGAGCGTCGCACCCAAGAAATTCTACAGGGGCAAGAGAGTAAAGGCGACTTTACCGGGTTTGCCGCGATTGGTGCGCAAGACCAAAAAAGAACTCTTCTTTCCATTCGCTCTCTTACGCCGCTGAGTCTCTTGGCGGTACTGCTGATTCTCCGTTTTGTCGAACCTCGCTTCTTTCGGTTGGTTACCATTGCATTTCCGATGCTTTTGGCTTTGGTCGCATGCTTGGGGCTGACCGGCTTGCTCTTGGGATCCTTGAATTTCATCGAAGGGTTTTTCGGCATGATGGTTTTTGGATTGGGGGTTGATTTCGGTTTGCATCTTTTGGTTCGAATGCGCGAAGAGCAATCGCGGACGGAAGATTTTGAGACGGCCTTGACGACGACTCTTTCCGGGGCGGGACCGGCGATTATTGCTGGAGCGGTCACAACGGCGGGTGCTTTTGCCATTATTGGACTCGCACCGGATCCGACGGCAAAGCATCTCGGTACATCGGGCTCGCTGGGATTACTCTTTTGTCTGATCCTCATGCTGACGCTTTTGCCGGCGGTTTGGGTATTGATGGAGAAGAATCGAAGCCAAGAGAAGAGTACGGTTTTGAATATCCGAGGTTTATCCACCCTCTCTGAAAGCGCTGCCCGCCATCCAAAACGCTGGCTTATGGGATCGGCTTTGATCGCCTTGGTTTCGATGCTGGGAATGCCTCGATATCACTTCGAGACCGATCTACAAAAAGTGTTTAATCGCGATGTGCCAGCGGTAGCCGTTTCGGAGAAGATTAAGGAGATTTTTGGCGCGAATACGACACCTTGGGTGGTGTCTACCACCACCCTAGAGCAAGCGCAGTCCGCACACCGAGCGTTTGAAGAAAGCCCTGAGTTTTCTCGTGTTTTCGGTATTACATCCGTATTCCCCGTTGATTTACAGCAGCGTCACGCTCATCTACGGTCTCGGGCCGATATCTTCGCGCAGCAGCGCAAAAAATTACAGATCCTTTCGGTTGGTCCTGTGTATCTCAGTCTTCCCGCACAGCAGATTCTATCCATCGTGCGCAATTTTGAAGAGGCCATCGCGCAAGGGCCTCCGAAGATCCACACGCTGCCTGCTGGTTTGCGAAACCAGTTGATTGGAGCGGACGGGATGTTTCTAACGTTTGCCTATGGTCACCAAGCATCTTTGGACGCAAAGCAGATGAAGAGGGAGCGTTTGGCAGCAGAGGCCTTACACCCCAGTGCGGCAGGAATGGGGAATTTTATTGAAGTGGCCATGAACGGTCAGCGCAGTTGGATGCTGTCCGTCATCATGGGGATCGCACTGTTTGTTGCCCTGGTTTTGTTGGTCGATCTACGAAGGCTTCGTTGGATCATTTTGGCCCTCACGCCTGTGACCTTCGGAGTGGTGGTGACCTTTGGTGCCATGTGCTGGCTCAATGTCGGATTTAGCATGCTTTTGCTTCTTTCTGTGCCGCTTCTTTTGGGTTTGGGTGTAGACGATGGATTGCACGTTGTTCATCGAATGATTGAAGAGCCGGATCTCCCGGCGCATCGAGCGACCATTTCGGTTACGCGTGCCATCACGATGACGACATTGACGACCTGTGCCAGTTTTGGTGTATTGATGTTCTCAAACCATCCTGGTATGGAATCAATGGCCTTAACCCTTTTATTTGGACTTCCGGTCTGTCTGTTTGCATCTGCAACCTTGGTTCCGGCTTTGGCGGTTTGGATGGGGTTGCGACGACCACCGGCCTGATGTTGGCGAGAATTTAAAAAGGTGCCGGGCTCTGAAAAGAGCAGGGGGTATTGTGGTAAGGGTGTGTGATCGAGAGAAACTCGGCGTGTAAGAGCAGACGCGATGCTGGTGTTGGGTCGGGGCCATAAAAACGATCGCCAACGATGGGGAGGCCGATCGACGCGAGATGTACCCGCAGTTGATGAGACCGTCCTGTTTTGGGGAAAAGAGCCAGTTTGGTACCCACCGGAGTCGAGCACAGAACTTTATAGTGGGTGACGGCAGGTTTTCCCGCGTTGTGATCTACATGTGAGCGTGGTGGATTACCCCGTTGACGTGCCAGTGGTACATCGATAATGCCCTCGTCCTTTGGAGGACGGCCTTGAACGATGGCGATGTAGCGCTTCTCAACAGATCTCTCTCTGAATTGCCGGTGGAGTTCCTTCTCGGACTTTCTGCGCAAGGCGATCAGCAGAAGTCCGGATGTATCCATGTCCAGCCGGTGAACGGCGTAGGCATTGGTAAACTTCATTTGCGCGCGCTTGAGAGCGGAATCGCTATAATATCGGCCGGGCACAGACAATAAGCCACTCGGTTTATCGAGCACGACCATATCCGCATCTTGGTACAAAATGCGAAGCCAAGGATCCGTGGGCGGCTGGTATTGAAAGGAATCCTCGATGAGACACCTCTGTTTGTATACGGCGCTGGCCGCTTTAGAGACTACTAACCCGCAACGATACGAAGAGAAAGGTGTGCGCTCAGATTGTGGAGGAGAGCGTATGCCAAAAGAGACGACGGATGTCGAATCGAAAGGGGGTTGTTTCCAGAGTCGAACGGTGCGTTGGCGTAATCGGGACTCTTTGGGAGTCTCCTGATACTCTTTCTTTGTTTTGTGCTATGCTATTCTTGTTTATCGTGTCGAAATACATAGCTAACCCTTCCGTACATGCTAAAAATATGCTTTTAGCACGTCTTCGCTCCCAGGCCGGTATGTCACTAAAAAAGCTAAGAAATATTTTGGAAAAAAGCGGTGCGTCCCCCACAGTAATTGACGAAATCCTATCTGATTTGGATACGCTCAAGACCAATGTGGAGGTGACGGATGTAAGCGACGTGCCGACGGTATATGGTGATCGAGAGCCGACTCTTCCCGCAACAGAATTCGAATTCGAAGAAGGAAAGGAACAACATCGTCAAAAGAATGCGTATGCAAAGCGATATGATGTTGTAGAAACCCTTGGTTCCGGAGGTATGGGGTCGGTTTATAAGGTATACGATACGCTGCTTCGACGTCACGTCGCGATGAAAACCATTCACAAAGAGTTTATCCAGCATGCCTCGCTTCAGA
>JAYYRF010000528.1:0-7478 GCA_036127535.1 Myxococcota bacterium
CTCGGCGTGATGTTCTTGTGGTTTGCCTTCTCTACATTTTATTTTGGTTCCCCTCTGCCCAACACATATTATGCGAAGCTGAACAGCCTCTATCCACTCGGTGATTATGTATCCCGTGGACAAGAATACTATTTGGCACAACTGAACTACGACCCGATTACCCTACTGATCATTGTATTTGGAGTTGTACTCGGACAAATACATCGTTCAACGCGCATACAATGCCTCAGCCTGGGTATTCTTCTCTACCTTCTCTACATCATGCGCATCGGCGGGGACTTCATGCTCGGTCGCTTCTTTGCACTTCCAGCCTATGTATCTGCCATCATCATTTTGTGCTTCTTGCGCGAGCAGCGCGTCCGCTACTCTCTTCCGCTCGCCGCATTCATGGCTGGAACCTGCATTTTCTATCTTCAATATCCAACCGTACACATCCCGATTCGAGATGCCAACATAGAGTACTCCCCCCAAGGATTTTTACTTCACACGATCACCGATGAACGAGCCGATTATTATCGGGTCAGCGGGCTGATGTCTCCAAAGCGAAAATGGCCAAGCGCGGCCAAACGCTCCGACCCCAACCCACTACCGGAAGTTCGATGCTTGGGATTGGGTCGAACCGGTCTCAAAGCGGATCCGCGACAATTCATCGTCGACTACTGTGCGCTCACCGACCCTTTTTTGGCCCGATTGCCCGCCATCTACGATCCGGACTGGGATATCGGTCACGTTCGGCGCTATATCCCAAAGGATTATCTCGATAGTATTTATCACCGAGAAAACCGATTTACCGATCCCGCCATGGCCATGCTTTGGGACGATGTCAAGCACATTAGCCAAGGAGAATTGTGGTCGTTCGAGAGGTTGAGGGCCATTTGGCGTCTGCAAGTCTTTCCATACAATATCGATACAACTGGGGCACAACACGATCGCGATCATCTGCAGACCACCGATCAGATCAAGCGAGACACCATACTATCGACCGACTAGTGGTTATCGTGGTTGGTACGTACAAACCGTACCCCGATGCTTAGGCCGAGCTGCTTACTGTGCTTGGTGGATCGATGCTCGACCTTGGCGCTGGGGGCATCGGCGCTCCATGCACCCCCGCGAATCACCTTCCTCTTTTTCCACTTGTCATCAAATTTTTCCCATCCGTCCCAGCACCACTCCCACACGTTTCCACTCAGATCATAGATTCCGAGCGCATTCGGGTTTTTCGTTGCAATCTCGTGAGGTCCCATACGACTGTTGAGGCGATACCAACCCAATCCCTTCAACTCGTTGCCACCCGCATATAAAAAGCCTGTTGTGCCTGCCTTTGCTGCATACTCCCACTCCTCTTCCAAAGGCAAACGATATCCCTCACATGCAACCCCTTTGGGCCAGCGAACCCGTTTGGTACCCAATTCATAGCAGGGAGCAAAGCCGGTCGCCTCAGATAAAAGATTGGCGAGTTCCAGCGCATCTCTCCAAGATATGTTCACGGCCGGACAATCGCCCACACATTGGGGATGCTTAAAATTAACGCCGGGTTTGAGTTGTGAGGCGACCCGCACGCTCAGTTCAGTACTCATGATAAAAAAACTGTGTTCCATTCGTAATTTTCGAGGACGATGTCGGTCTTTTCCTTGTAGCTCACGACGCAAGGACTTGGTCGAACCAATGGTAAATCGACCGCGGGGAACATGAATTAACCAAGGGTGATACCCCTCTTCTCCACGAAAGATCGGTATAGGATTCATACCGGACTTTAACGGGATCTCTTCTTGCTTCCACTGCAAAGCGGAGACCAGAAGAGCCGCGCTAAAAACGGCAAGGATACGAACCAAATGGGACATCTTTCGAGCATCTCACAGAATGCCTCTAGTATATCGCATTCGGATTCCATCCGTCGCTGAGAATCTATTCAAAGCGAATCGCCTTGTACGGGTATCAGTAAGAAAGAGAATCCATTCCAAAATTCAAGATGAGAAACTGAAGGCCAACCGAGTTGTCCGTTCCATAAGCAGTATGACGCTGACTTACGCCCAACCCCAAAGCCAACGGCCCGAGCCCCACCCGTGCACTTGCAGAATAGGCAAATTCATCTCCCACACCCCAAAAGCGATTGGCTCCTTTGACACCCACTCGCTGGTCTCCGTCGATCGTGTTGAGCAAGAATATGGGCCCTGCCGATAGTTCAACTCGCATGATCCAAACATCTGCGAGCAAACGAACGGGTGTAGAAACCGCGGAAAACTGCCCGTTATACAGGTTGGGTACGACATAGGTATCGACCATATAGTCCGCACCGATCTCCAAATCGATAGGCCCGAGCTTTGGGCCAAAGAACGAACCCACTCGAAACTCCCGAAATCCAAGTTCTGAACCGAAATTTTGGGTATATACACCCCGGGTTCTGCCGTGAAATCCGGCCAAGCCATCTTGACGATAGGCCAATCCAAAGGCACCTCCTACTTTGGCAGCAACGTATATATCTTCCTCCGCCTGATAAACCGAACTACTAATAATGGGCTTGATAATGGGTTTGGTTTCCCACTCTGCCATGGCGCTGGATGCAAAAAGCGAAAGGAATAAAAAATTCATTGGACACTCCTGGGTTGATTAATGTTCAAGACGGATGAGGAACGATTTTCTTGAAAACGGCAATCTTTCAAAAAAAACAACCTTTTGCGAACGCTAAGAGCAATTTTGTGAGACTTCGTGGCTCCAACGAACAAAAAAGCATAATCTTCTTACATATTTTTGACGGAATTAATCATGAACCTTCCCAATCCCTATCGCATCAAAAGAATGAAGATTGATTCACTCTTTCCTTTGTTGCAGCCTCTACAAGCCGAGATATTCGAAAGCAATCTTCGTGTTCCGATGCATCAGCTTCTTTCAACAACAGAAATGGACGCCATGAAGAGACTACAGAAAAATATGGGCGACCCCTTTCGAATCAATCTGGGTCTTTTTCGAGAAGATGAACTGGTCGGCTGGAGTTATGGCTGGCAAGAAGATCGCGAAACCTACTACATGACCAACTCTGCGGTTTTACCGGAGCATCGCCGAAAAGGTCTGTACACGGCCCTGCTACAAGAAACAATGAAAATCGCCCAAAAAGAGGGCTTTCAGAGCCTCTACAGTCGACATACCGCAACCAATAATTCGGTGATCATCCCCAAACTCAAAGCCGGATTCGTTATCTCTTCCATGGAGATTTCGGATGTTTTTGGCACCCTCATTCTTCTTCGCTACCATTGCAATCCCAAACGGCGCGCACTGATGGATTTTCGCAGTGGAGAAGCCCCACCCGCACCGGAGGTTCTTGAAATACTGAACCTAGCGGGCTCTACCACAACCACTAATTAAGATTGTATCGCAAATATAAAAATCCACCCTGCAGCGAGGCGGTTGTGATGTCCAAATCGTTGAGATCGACGATGTCACGGTACTCGTAGCCGCCAAAAAGACCCACGCTCGGCGTGAGACGGTATCCGACCGAAACTTTGAGATGATAATTCCACAAGTTGTTGATCCGTCCAAGCATCGGATTCAACATGACGATCACCCGTTCTGAATAAAAACGTGTGGGTGCACGCAGCCCAAAGCCATACTCGGTGTCGACGCCGTTTCCTTGCGAGATCAGTGCAGAGGGCTGGAAACCGGCAATGAAGCTTTTGGAGGCCATATAAAACATGGGACCGACATCACTCTCCACCAAATAGTCATCGCCTTGCCAAAGATAGTTTGCGTTGGCCCCAAACCCAAAGAAACGCTGCCGAAAAGCGACATTCGCACTTAGCCCCATCGCGCCACCCTCCAACAGGCCAGCGCCGAATTCAACATTGAAGGATGGACGATTCCAAAACTTGGTGTATGGGGAAACCCGAACGACCGCATTTCCATCCGGATCGAGTTTGGGCATGTCATCGTCGAGCCAAACACTGATCGCACCCACCGCGAGACTCGCACCCTTCGCCGCCAGTCCGATCTGCTGCCGTACCCGCTTCTTTTTTCTCTCTTCGCAAAAATTCTTGGATTTCGTCTTACACTGCTTGATGCACATCTGATCCCGAACCTTACACTCCGATTCACAACGCTGAATAAATTCAGCAATACAATCCTCTTGTTTCACGCGCTTTCGCTTTTCGTGCTTTTTCTTTTTGTAGTCTCCCAAAGAATCAGCGTAAGCGACCGACGGCACGGATACGCTCAGCGGCAGGACGAATCCAAAAAATAAAAAGATCCACAGATGCCACAAAAATCTCTTATCAAACACAATATTCTCCATAAAACCTTCCTCAGTATACACAAGTTTCACGAAACACCGCTTGGAATCCCATCCGTGGTGCCGATCATCATCGGACGACGCGGGTGGAGGGAGGATTCATAAAAGATGGAACGTGCAGCCGTTTTTCTTTTCTGTTAGTGGGACGTACAAAAAGGTATTGAACATGTATATTTTAACGATGCTTACACTCGTATTGGGACTCCCCCAAAAAAGCTTTGCGGATCCATGCGGCATGGTTCCGCCCATCGCGATCCAGGATCAAGACAAGGACGATGCCATTGCGAGAACCGGTATTCAGCGAACCTATGTGATGTACAAAGACGGCATCGAAACGATGGTTCTACATCCCGAGTTTCGCGGAAAAATCGATGATTTTGGCATGCTCATTCCCTTTCCGTCGCCGCCCGAACTCCGTAAAGTCGACGATAATATCTTTGCGAATATCGAAGCGGCGATTGCGCCACCCTCTGTTCATCTGAATCATTATAAATCTTTGAAACCGGAAGTTCCTCCTCGAGCTCCCCAACTCAAAACCAGATCCGCCAGCACAAAAATAAGCGGTCGTCTCGGCGCTCATGACGTACGGGTACGAGAAGAGGCGATCGGCATGTATCAAGTGGCCGTAATTGAGGCCGGCAGCGCAGAAGCGCTCAAAAAGTGGATGGGAGACAACCAGTACCGCTTTCCCAATGGTATGGAAAGCGTTGCGCAAGAATATGTTGATGAGCGCTGGTGCTTTGTTGCCATCAAAACCAATATCGGTCAAAAACCCAGCATCACCGCACAAGCTGGTATGCGAGACGTCGATACAACATTGTCTGAGGGTGCTTCCTTCGATGGCTACGTACAGGCGATGGGATTTCGCTTTACAAGCCAAAGTCCGGTCATCCCCATGCGATTGTCTGTATTCAACGGGCGTGATCCACAAAATGTAATCTACCTCTTATCGGATACACCGATGCAAGGAGATAAACTCGACGAGGTCTTTGTGGATACCTACCTATCCGGCACCGAGCTCTATAAAAATCTAACCGAACCACTCGAGGTCGTTTTCAAAACCGATCAAGTCGCAAAGAGAACCCCTGAGCAACAACGACAAATCGACGAAAAGCGCAATCCGGATCCCTATGTAAAACAAGCGCGCACTCTGATCGGCTCCGATCTTTTGGCGATTCGAAACCAAGCCCTCAGCCTCGATATAGAATCCAAAGAGACCGCGCTTCTCGCCATTAGCGAGTCTTTGATGCTTCGTGGAACAGATATCAACAAACTCCATACACAGAGCCTTGCAACCGAGCAAGACCGCTTGAGCAAACGCGCACTCTCCGATGTAAAGGATATGACTTTGACCGTTTTTGCAGGCGTACTGCCCAATGAACTCATTCAAAACGAGAACCTCCGCTTTCGCTCCTCAACCTTCATCGAAAAGAAGAGTACGCGCACCGATCCTCTCAAGCCGCGAAACATTGTCGGCACAGCCTACGCAACTCGGGCATTCTCCTTCCAAGGCTCTCCCCACTCCCATACACAACTGAGCTATACCCCGCCCAAAAAGCGTGGTTTTCGGATACAGTACGAGAACTTTCTCGTGAAGAATATGGATCCGCAAGCGGCGCGTAGAGCCATGCAACGGTACCGGAATCATTTTAAATACTGTTATGAACGCGCGTTAAAGGATACGCCCAACGTCTCTGGAAAAATCTATCTGCGCATGACGGCCGATACCGACGGTAAGGTCAGAGAAGTCGTTATGTCGAAATCAACGGTTCAAAACCGCTCGCTCGAAACGTGTATACTGCGAAGGGCAAAGCGTTTCCGCTTCCAAAGACAGTCGCCGCAAAACAATGCAATCGTCCAGTTTGAATTGAAATTGGCTCCTTAGCATTCTCGGTGTAACAACAAATGGGTGATGGAATTTTTTTTAGGGAAAAATGAACCGATTCTTTTAAAATAAGGCATGCTGTACCTAAGAGAGACATGCTGCCACTCATTTTTCTACAACTCGGATGGGCGACGCCCAAAAAAGAAGTGATTCACCGCAGTACAAATGCAGTGGTCGGCCCTGCGCTGTACGGAGGCTTCGGTACCGATCTGCCCTTTGAAGCCATCGGCCTTCTCGGAACCTTTGAGTATATCTCCCACCGATCTTTTTACACCGAGTTGCGCGGCTCCTTCGGGTATGGTCTGGGACTACAAACCAGTACCGAGAAGGCACTAACATTCGGTTTCGACGCGACGTTGGGTATACCGGTGACCCGTTGGTGGCGCAAACGCTATGACACAATGGTCTTAATGAACAGAGAGTCCGAGATCGTGCAGGACTCCGAACGATATCTACGACAAAAACGCGTCGTGGCGAAGGTCAAAATTCCTGAACTCAAGTACATTGCACCCATTGTTCGCTTTTCGGGGTGGGCCGGATCGTCAACCCGTCGTTGGGCGACGGACGATGCACCAGGCTATGGATTTATCGGTAGCGGCATCCGACTCGGATACCGGCGAGACATGAATGTATCCCTACCCAATCGGGGTATGCGGGCGCGCCTGTTCTCTTCAGGGCACATGAGCCTACTCTTTTTATGGGGGCCGTCAGGTGAAATGCAGTGGGCGGCGCAGTATCCCTTCGCCAATCAAAGTCCTTGGGGTGCCCTATTCGAAGTTTGCGGTACACCCACCCAAACCAAGAGTCGTCCCAGAATTGGATTCTCTATCGGTTGGTTACCCCGTGCTGGAGCAGCAGCCCGCTTTGATATACAATGGGTCGTCGGCGGGAAAACCGATCCGTATTGATAGAGTTTGAACGTACGAACAAACGAACTTGGCGCCGTGGAGATATTTTTACTGTTTTTCGCTCTTGAAGGTGAATTTTCGGTATAATCAAATTCGTCAATACGCATGCAAACTCTCTGCGTTTCGTGCTTAAGATATATGGGAAAACCGGAGACAAGACCATGAGCTTACGACATCTAGATGATAATCCGATTTATGAAGCATTGTTTCAAGGCAACTATAAACATTTCAACACATTAATGGCCACCCACACAGGCGATATTGATCTCAGCTTCACCAATCTGTCGAATGTAAGTCTAATGCGCGTACAAGACGTATCTCGCATTAATCTAATGGGCACACGACTGAAGATGTCTGATTTACGTGGTCTCGATCTTTCTCAGCACAACCTGGAAGGGGCTTCCAT
>JAYYRF010000529.1:0-5787 GCA_036127535.1 Myxococcota bacterium
ACCGATTGGCTCCTCGAAAAATTAGAACAATCTGCCCCCACAAAACCGGGGATCCGATATGAAAACTGGATTGAAAGCTCTCCTTTATCTGCCAAAAGGATGAGAAAATTGATTAAAGGGCTGCATCAAATCGGCTTGATCGGTGTCTGAAATGAATCCAATCCTGCAAAGAAAGGGCTATCTACAACTGCAGAGGCTTCTACCGCCAAAGATATGCGTACAGCTTTGTGAAGCACTCGCAATATGGAGAGAGAAGAACCGAGTTCCCAATCCATATGGGATTCTACACCACAACATATACCAGTCCATCCCCCTATTCGAGGAGGTTTTGTATCGCTATAAGCTCGGTGAGATAGCCTGCTCTATCTTCGGAGAAGATTTATACCTGTTTCAAGATAATCTCATTTGGAAGCCACCGGGCACCGAGCAGGAAATCGAATGGCATCAAGATTACTCCTATTGGCCATTGAGTGCACCAAGGGGTCTCACCCTATGGATTGCCTTGGAAGATTGCCGTCGAGAGCAAGGGGCAATCGCCTATATTCCAACCTCGCATCACTGGGGGGAATGTCTACCGACCAACTTCATACAAAAAGGAGATGCCTTTTGGGGAAAGGATTTACCCAAACTTCCCATCGAACAATCCGTAGACAATCGCGAATACCACTCTTTACGAGCTGGAGAAGCGATTATCCATCACCCTCTTTGTTGCCATCAATCCGGCTCAAACCAAACGCAACTGCATCGTAGGGGCTGGTCTTTGAGCTTTGTATCTACAGACGTTCGTTGGGATCCGGAGCACGCACCCCATCCATATAATCATTGGTACAATCCCCAAAAAGGAGATACACTACATAAGAATAACTTTCCGAGGTTTTCTGATGAAGGTCTTGTTCATCGAGA
The DNA here is from genome assembly GCA_036127535.1 of Myxococcota bacterium. GTDB lineage: Bacteria > Myxococcota_A > UBA796 > UBA796 > UBA796. The sequence goes on from JAYYRF010000529.1 coordinate 904, forward strand.
TTGAAATGGAGCGCAATTGGTCCGTGGCTTCCATTGGCCCGGCATTTCTCAGCAGCTATGTCCGAAACCATGGATACGAAACCTCGATCTTACACATTCCCTTCGACGAACCCATCTTGGACATCGTAAGCGCAATTTTAGACGAGAATCCAGATATACTCGGAATCTCTCTTACCACTCGACAATGGCAACGCGCACGAAAGATCCTGAACGCTCTTCGCGATCGGCGCGTGATTCCAACCATCGTTGGTGGCTTGCATCCCACATTTTCTCCGGAATCAACGCTTCGGCAAAAAGGGATTGACTACATCTGCCTCGGAGAAGGAGAAGGCGCCTTTTTAGACTTTCTCCATCAATTTCGAGACCATGGCCGCATACGTGAGCCCATTCCCAATATCTGGGCACGCGGAGAAAAGCGTCCGACAGTTCGTCCTCCAGTCCCAAAACTCGACGATTTACCCTTCATGGATCGGGCTTTGCTCAATGAAAAATACGGCGTCGTCAATATGACCACCCAGCGTGGCTGTCCTTTCCCCTGCACCTATTGTGCCGCAAGGATGTACAACGAGATGTATGGAAATGCCCAATATGGTCGGCGTAGATCCATCGAAAATGTCTTGGATGAACTGCACTACATACGAGAAAACTTCTTGCTGTCTTATGTCATCTATCTCGATGATACCTTTACCATCAATCACAAGTGGATCCGAGAATTTCTCCGCGCTTACCAAGAACAACTCGCGATTCCCTTTAGCATTCATGCACGCGCAGAAACCATCAACCAACGCATGCTCGCGCAACTTGCACAAGCGGGGTGTAAGCATATCACCTTTGGCGTAGAGTCCGGCTCCGAAAGACTTCGCTACGATGTTATGCATCGAAAAGTGACCAACAAACGCTTGGTTGAGGCTTTTCGATGGAGTCGCTCTTTGGGTATCATCACAACGGCCAATTACATCATCGGAACGCCAACGGAAACCCGCGACGATATAGAACAAACGATTGCTCTTCATCACGAACTCCAACCCGATGACTTTGGCTATTTTGTGTTCTATCCCTATCCGGGTACACCGATGTTCAAGTACTGTCTCGATAGAGGCCTACTGCCGGCGGACTTTGAAGATCGAGAGGCCAATCATCGCGAAACCATCTTGCTCCACGACCAACTTCATCCGGACGAAATCGAAGAGTATTACGGTCGATTTACGCAGTTGAGGGAAGAGGCCTACCTACAAAAATACGGAAATCGCCTGAGCGAAGCGTCGAAAAGTGAAGTAAAAAGTCGCTACCAAGACATCGCCAGCAGCGGCTAGTCGGTTCCCCACAATCGCTCTGCCGGATCGTCCTTTGGTGGTGCTTTCTCATTAAAAAACAAAATGCGCGACGGCTCTAAGGAGACAATTCTCTCAACGATATCTCTTGGAATGACGACATATGCGGGCTCCTTTGCATTGGCATCTCCCATAAGGGCAATTGCGTAGAGTCCTGATCGGAGTTCCCAGGCCGTTCGCTCGGGAACCCACAACTTGTGGGCATGTTTCTTATCAAACGTCAAGTGCCAAAAGGGAAAGTCTGCTTTGCGGAAACGAAGACGGTGATGGTTGAGGATCTGTTGAACCTGGCGCTTCCGTGCCGCCGCCATATGAACCTGCTCTCGTGCGTGCCTCTCTTTTTTCAAACGCTCGAGACGCTCTTGCTTTTCTTGACGTGTTTTCGCCTTAGACTCGGCTTCCAATACCTTTTTTTTCTTTTTGTTGCCCTGTTTGGCCTTCCGCTCCAACTTCGACTTTTGGTTCATCTTTCGAAGTTGCTTTTTGTTGATCAACCCCGCTTGAAAGAGTTTATCGTTAAATGACATTGGATCAATCCTCCCCCAAAAGCAAGCCCAATTGAGAATTGGAAATCTATTGCTGACATTCGGAAAATATAAGCCAGTGACGCGAAATGCATCTCAAAGTATATATACCCAAGACGTAATTGTGAGCAAGAAATAACCCTATTCAGAACCATCTAAAAATTGCAGCATCTCCGCCAATACTCCACCGTTCCCTTTACAGGCCTCTTTGTCTCCCACAATGATCAATCGTTCTTTGGCTCGCGTGAGCGCTACGTTTAACAGTGGCCGATCTTGGGCAAATGACCACAAATTTGGTGGGGAACCACCGTGCAAAACCAAAGAGTAAAACATGATATCACGCTCCTCCCCTTGGAAACGATGAGCGGTATCGATGAGAACATCGTCATCATTGACCGTTTGACGGAGAAGGCCTACTTGATCTCGAAAAGGGGTGACGATACCAATCGAGTATCCCCTACTCTGCCATTTATCCTTATTTCTTCCTCTCACATCGGCGATAAACTGAGCCTCATCCATATTTTGGGTTCCCTTCAAGGAACCGGATACCGAAACATCATACCAAAGAATGGCACCTCTTTTCGGCCGCCGCATCTCGATTAGTTTGGAGCCGTAAAACAAATGATTGGACACCGATATAATTTCCGGTCGAGAACGATAATGCTCTCGTAACAACAGAGGAGAGGATCGCTGTGCTGCTTGGGCAAAAAGGGACGTATAACCGCGCAAGCGAATATCCCTTTCTTTCGATAGGGAGCGTTCCGTTTCCTTGCTAATATTAAAAATGGGAGGCAGCTGCTTGATGTCGCCGATGATCAAAAGTCGCTTGGCGCGCCATAGCAAAGGAATTACATCGGCAGGGGTACATTGGGATGCCTCGTCGATAATGAGAAGGTCAAAAAAACCTTGTTCCCACGGCAGCACGTTGGGGGCGGATTTTATCGTGACACCAAACAAAGAAGCACCACAGTTCGCCAGCGTGCGCGAGATTTTGGCCTTTCCGTTGAGACCGTCGACCAATCCGGTGTGAATATCCAATTTGCGCCAATAGCGCTCCCAAAGATATCGCCCCCATGACTCCCGTATGGGAGAGATCTTTTTGATCATCCTTTGCCTCTCTGACAAAGAGAGCTCCTTTCTGTATAGTCCACGAACGGCCGCGTCCACTTTCTTCGGAGGGATTTCCAGCGGGATTTGGGTTCTTGGCTTTTCCATCTCTTTCCATTTAAAGATTTTATCGGCCATCTCTTTGCGGAGTTCTTTTCGCCCCAAACGAATCGGAAGTGCTATCGGACAATCCCGTTCGATTTTATTGATCACCAAATCCACGGCTTGATTGTTCGCCGCAGCGATCAAGACGCGTTCACCATTCAAAACCGCCGCCACGGCTGCACTGATCAAAACCTGAGACTTACCCGTACCAGGAGGGCCGGTCACAACCGTCAATTCCTTGGACAGAGAGGAGCATACCGAAAGGTGCTGCTCCCAATTTAGGGGTACGACAGCGGGAAAGACCATTGTGTTCTGATCTGGACGCGGATCCCTCAGACCAAAATAGTATCCCAAACTGCTACTGCGCAACGCCGCTTCGCTTTGCAGTTGTAGCAATGCAAATTCTTCCTTATTATAGGGGGGAATCCGAAAGAGTAGCGCACAATTTTGTACGCGCGCGTCTGGATTTGCATGCAAGTCTTTGGGATTAAGCCCCTTGCTGTCCAATCGTTTCTGCTCTTCCAAAATACCGAGGAGGGTGTTCAATTTTTCAATGCCCGTCCACCCAAGAGAGCGGTATTGATAGGTCAATTTGTCGCGCACCTCCGCGGAAACGCCCAGTGAGATCAAACCCGCTTCGTGGTAACGAATCTCACCGTTAGGCCATAACCCCTCCTCCGTGGAATATTTCGCGGCAACATAGAACAAAGGATGCAGTCGCCCCTCAACACGAATCAAAGGCCAGCCGATATGCAAGCCCTGACCATGTAAAAGTGCATCCTCGATATGCGCTGGAACCTCGATCGGCACTTTGGGTTCCGGATGGGCATAAAATCCGGGAGCCGTCCCACCTTCCAAGACATAGACTTCTTCCCAATCCCCTTCCATCCTCTTCAAATCTTGATAATACCGGAGCAAAGAAGAGAACGCGTGATCGGTTTGGCATCGGGTTTGGGTAACGTGAAACTCCAATTCGTCGCGGTAGCTTTTCCAATTGCCCATCAAAATCAACTGTGACCCTTCTTGGGGCGCATCCGCCGCGTCCCACCACAAGCAGGTATGCTGTTGTCCTTCTATCGTTCCCAAAACTCCCTTGGTTATGGTTTTTCCGGACGGAAGGGTAATGTTCTTCGTAGACTGAAGCTGACCTTGCAAAATTTCATTTTGTGACATGAAGCAATAGAAACCAAAACATGTATCAATTTTGTATTATGTGATAAGAGCACCTTTTTCCAAAGAAATTCTATGCGAACGGACATATCAACCTTCAAAAAGCTCGTGTTTAGCGGATTGATCTTCTCCGTTTTTTTAATACTCTTGGAAGGCGTACTCTCTTTGATCCCCACAATGCTGGGATTTGATCAGCGCGGTTCCTACGAAAAGATTTTATCGGGTGGGTCGACCATCATCACCCTCGGCGACTCTGTCACCTATGGTTACGGACTCCCCAAAGATGCCAGTTGGCCGTCACAGCTACAAAGGAAGATACAAACCCGAACGCAAGGTTCTATGCTCGTTGTCAATCGAGCCGTGTCTGGAATGAACAGTGCGGAAGCGCTCCAGCGAGAAAGACACACCATTGAAAAAATCGCACAATCGAAATCGCGCCCCATCGTTTTGCTCATGATTGGTCACAACGATCTCACCGGTGCTGGATGGCGGCAATGGTCTGTCAAAAACGAAAAGATCGAATCCAACCGCGTTCGCCCACCGCCAAGACTGTGGAGAATTCTTCGGTGGGCAAGTGATGTATCGAAGAAGGAAGAGAAGATCAACTGGAAGGATCCAACCGTCCAAAAAACCCTCGAAAAGAACGT
>JAYYRF010000530.1:0-4342 GCA_036127535.1 Myxococcota bacterium
AAGAGTCAATCACCGAGCTCCCGCCTTTTTGGATCGACGGAAAGATTTCAATGGAAACCATGCAAACCTTATTGGAGAAGCGGTCAGAGTATGCCGAAAGCTACCGAGACATGGACCCGTACGATATGGAATTTGTCTTGCACCATCCGGACTTCCTGCGTCTGATTAATCTTCGCTATATGGCTCACTTCGCGCGAGAGTTGGGTGTCAAAACCAAGCTTCCCAATAAACTCTCCTTGGTTTTGGGGGCTATCGATGTCTCTTTGAACGAGATGAATCAATTATATGCAGGGATATTAAACGGGTCGATGTACCAGCTCAAAGATTGGTCTCGTCCATATATGATCGATAAGATCTTTACGGCAGACGGCGATTTAATCTACCAGGCCAAACCAGAAAAAAAAGATGTCGTCGATCCGTTGGTGGGTGCACAAGTCGCCAACATTATGCACAGTGTTTTTCAAAACGGTACGGCTAAAAATAAGGTCGTTAAGCTCGACGGTTACCGCGTACCGGCCATCGGCAAAACCGGAACGACAACGTCCAATGTCCGCGCTGCGTTCTGTGGCATGTTGCCACGGGAATACGCAGGTCTTTGGTCGATTGAAGACGGGATTGTGATTTCGTCCTACGTCGGTTTTGATCAAAATCGAGAGATGAAGAGAAATAAGGTTCAGATTACAGGGAGTTCCGGAGCGCTGCCTTTTTGGGTGGACACCGCACAGGCGATTGCCGACCGAGATTTGATTGGCTCCCTCTCGAAAGAGGTACCTTGGCGTCCCCAAGAACCACTGTACGAACAGCCAACCAAATTGGAGTATCTCAAGTATGGGAAGCTCAGGGTCGAAGAGTCGCAAAATTGGTTCTACAGCGAAGACAACGATTACCTTGAACGCAATCTCTATCGTCTTTATGTTCCGGTGAATTCAGAACGCACGATTTTGAAGAAGGAGCCCTTCGAAATGGAAGATACGGAGGTTGAAGAGGAAGAGACGGGCGATTAACATCGGGATTTGCGATCGTCACATTCCTCTTGTAAAGTGTAGAGTTCTTGCCAAACCCGTCGATAAACAGCGGAACGATCGGAGCCTTGTCTTTGTTTGACCGTTCGTTTGAAATTCGGATAGTCGATATCACGGGCGATTTGACCAAGGGCTTGACCCCATGCGGCATGAGAGACGAAGATGCGGTAGGGATAGTCGCTATATCCCCCCTCCTCGATATTTTGAACGTCCGGTAGATACGCTTGGATGAGATGTTGTAAATCTGCATATACACGAGATCGAACGCTCAACATATGATCCTCTTTTTTTTGAACGACGGAAAAAAAGCCAAAGGGGGTGAGTATCCACATAAAAAATTCCAGATGATAGTGTGCCCTTGGTATACCAGCGCAGGTTCAAAAGAGGACGTTGTATATTTTATTCGCGGAATACGAGGTGTGGGTGCTCCTTGCTCGAGCTTAGCGGACGAACAAAGTGCCCTCATACCACGGATACCATCCTTCGCTTTGCGCCCCTTGTTCTCCCCACGCAACGCGAATCTGATCCGAAGTGGTGGCCGTGGTATAAATTTGGGTGGATGGCCACAATAATTCACAAGAAGCACAGTCAAAAAGTCTGGTCATTCCGGCTGCTTCATACATAGAGGCAACGGGACCGATGTCGAAGGGACTGCCGATAGCGATATCGCCGACCAACGGTATGTTTGCATCCATTCCAATCGCCCACGTTTGAAACGCTTGTTCGATTTCCGAGGTGTTCCCACTTCCACCTCCGTTGGCGCGTACAACCCAATCGTCGAAGTAAAATTGATCGTAGAAGGGCGGATAATCAAAATCGTAGTGGTAGTAGTGATTTTGGTTTCCAAGATCCATGGTAAAGGGGCCGTGTACGAAATCGAAACCCTCGCTAAAGATGGGAGCCGGAGAGGGTGTCCCTCCACCGGTTGTCATGCGACGCAAGGTAATATCTCCATTCAGGAAATTTCGAGAAATGGGATAGGTGATACCGGTCCATCCTCCTCCATTGGTCGTCATGTCACATTCGACCTGCAGTGGACCTACGCCAACACCAGAGGTATCGAAATCGATCACGTAGATTCCATCCCCATTGTCGAGTCCAAAACTGAGAATGTCCAAACAGCTTTCACCCAAGGGGCAGACTCCGAGTTCGGGGAAGAAGAGGTCGCTTTGATCATTGCAGTCGGTATCGTCTGCCACAAAACCGATCGGCGGGCTGCAATCTTGCGTCGTATTGTTGATGTCCCCAAATCCGTCCCCGTCAAAGTCGCGGTAGAAGGTCTCAAAGTCGAGGGCGTTGTCGTCGACTTGGCCATTGCAATTGTCGTCGCGATTGTTGCAGACCTCATCGGCACCGGGGAAGATATCGATATCGTCATCGTCGCAGTCATTTTTGTCGGTGGTGTAGCCGTTGGGTAGGCTACACGATTGAATGGTGTTGTTGGGGTCGCCAAATCCGTCGGCATCAAGGTCGGCGAACCACAAGAAGGAATCGATGGCGTTTTCATCGATTTGGGTATTGCAATTGTCGTCGCGATTGTTGCAGACCTCGTCGGCACCGGGGAAGATATCGATATCGTCATCGTCGCAGTCACTTTGGTCGGTTGTATAGCCACCGGGGCGACGGCATGCTTCGATGGTGTTGTTGGGGTCGCCGAATCCATCGGCGTCAAGATCGGCGAAAAACGTCGTTTGCGTGCTCAGATCCAAGTCGGGATCATCTTCATCGACTTGCCCGCTGCAGTTGTTATCCTCTCCGTCGCAAATTTCCGTTGCCGTTGGATTAATGTCGGTATTTTGATCATCGCAGTCGGTGTTGTCCGATACATGGCCGCCGGGAACGGAACAAGCCCTTTGGGGAAAGTTTATGTCGCCGAAGCCATCGCTGTCGTCGTCGCGGTACCATAACGGAGCAGTGGGGATACTGTCATCGATTTGACCGTTACAGTCATCATCTATGCTGTTACAAATCTCCAAAACGCTGGGATTGACATCCGCATTGTTGTCATCGCAGTCTGAAGATGTGCTTAAGCCTCCGTTGGGTTGGGTACAAGAACGAACGGAATCGCTACCACCAAATCCATCGCTGTCGTTATCGAAGAACCACAATGCGGCATCAACGGCATTGTCATCGATCCCGCCGCTACAATCGTTGTCTTGGTTGTCGCAAATTTCGATTCGACCGGGGTTGATTAAAGCGCGTGTATCATCGCAGTCGGTGGCGTCGGAGACAAATCCTTGGGGCTGGATGCAAGATAATTCTGCATTCAGCGGGTCGCCAAATCCGTCAGAGTCGGCGTCGATACTCCACAGCGTTTGGCTATTGGGATCGATATTGGGATCGTCGTCATCGGCGAGCGCGTTACAATCGTTATCGATGGTGTCGCAGACTTCCGTTGCACCCGGATTGGCCGCGTTGTTGTTGTCGTCACAATCGGAGCCATCGGTCACATGACCGTTGGGTTGTGCACAAGAGTCGACTGGTGAACTGCTATCCCCAAAGCCGTCGCCGTCGATGTCTGGATACCACCGTAGGGCGTCGGTAGAGGAATCGTCTAAGATTCCGTTACAGTCATCGTCGATGTTGTTGCATATTTCAACGGCTCCGGGATTGACCGATGCATCGATGTCGTCACAGTCGGTGTTGTCGGGTACGTGTCCTTGGGGTTGATCGCAACTGCGCAGCCGCGCGGTCGAATCGCCAAATCCGTCTCGGTCAGAGTCTGCGTACCAATCAAACGCATCTATTGCCCCTATGTCGATTTGGCTATCGCAGTCGTTGTCGATGCCGTCGCAAAGTTCTCCTACACCGGGGTTGATATCGCCACTGTTATCGTTGCAGTCACTGGAGTCCGCGACATAGTCTGTGGGTTGGGTACAGGAATCGAGGGTTCGGAGCGGATTGCCAAATCCGTCGCCATCGCGGTCGCGGAACCAACGAATGGTATCGATGGCTTCGATATCGATCCGCGTATCGCAATCGTTGTCGATGCCGTCGCATACCTCTTGTTCTTGCGGATTTGCTTGGTCGCTCAGATCATTGCAGTCGGTATTGTCGCTCGTGTATCCGTTGGGTCGGTTACAAGCGTCGAGGAACGTGGTGTTGTCGCCAAATCCATCTCGATCAGAATCGAGATACCAGCGAGCCACATCGGTGGCATTGTCGTCGGGAATACCGTCACAGTCATCGTCGATGGTGTTGCATATTTCAATGGCTCCGGGATTGACCGATGCATCGATGTCGTCGCAGTCGGTGTTGTCACTGCTGAATCCGTTTGGTAAGGAGCACGCTTGTTTTGAACCGGTCGGGTCACCGAATCC
>JAYYRF010000531.1:0-2921 GCA_036127535.1 Myxococcota bacterium
TGGAAATATTTTTATCGGTGCATGCGGATATGAAGAGAGATAAAAAAATGGATTGCATATGATATGAACGGGTGAGATGGTATTAATTATGCATAACGAGGGGGGGAGTAAAATCAAATCCAAAGGACATCCTTTGCGATCGGTCGTCCAAAAAGGATAGACCTCGTTTTTACTCCGGATTCGCCGAGTACGTGTTACCCTAATGTTCGTATTGAACGTTGTCTTTCCGAAAGGAGAGTGCGTTATGGTTGGAGTCAATTGCCCGCTATGCTGTTGCTATCTTTTGTGTTTGGCTGCTACCTCAAAACCCCTCAAAAAATGGAACATCCGATGATGGTATTACACAACGATGTCACCAAAGCGGTGGAGATCTCGGGCGATGCAGAAATGGCAGATTGGGTCGAATTCGAGGATGACTACATCGTTCGACACGTTCCCGATGACTCTCTCGCCCACCATGACCGCTTTCGCGTAGAAACCACGGTCACCTCACATCCGATGTCCTTTGAAATGGTTCGACATCGAACGAGCGGTGTGGTGATGGTGACCAGTAACCATGTGATGGCCATACAAAAGATTTTGCAACAAGAAGCGGAACTGATCGCATCCAGCAGTGTATATGAAACCGTAAAGAATCTCTTTGCCGCGGCACCAGCAAAAACCGTCGTGGTGCGCAAACCCGAGCAACTACAGCAGGCAACCTCAACGATCGACCCTCAATCCTTCTCTTCGCCCAACATCGAATATGGCGTAGATGGGATTGTCTTAGAGATGATTGTCATCAACGATATCGGTCAAGTGCAGCGTTGGTTGTTTGATCTGCCGTGGAAGGGAACCGCCCAATTCATCGCATCGAATCTCGCATCCGTGGAGAGGACAAAATGAAGACGCATCACCATGCAACAGAGGGTCACGAACACGGAGAAGAAAGCGTCAGCGGCCACAGCAACCCCCGTGCTGGTCAAAGCAACGCGGAACGTGCAGCACAACTCTCGAACCACCATGAAGAAGACTCTTGCGCGCATCATCACGAGCAGGAGCCCGAGCCCGCTGTCTTGTCCGAAGAGCAACTAAGTCAACAGCGACCAGTCTCTACCGAGATTCCTGCAGAGCTTCGAGAGCGTCTTATGAGTGCCTTGAAAGCCGCTCCGGCCAGCAATAGCACATTAGAGGCGATACAGGCGGCCCGCGGAGATCTCAATTTTCCCATCAAATGGTCTCAAAAAGGAAATTATCACTCCAAAGGGAAGATTTATCTCGATCGCAGAAGGGACGAGTCGAAGTGGCTTTCCAGTATGATGCACGAGTTGGTTCATCTCAAGACATACTTGGAAGGAAATGCCGCGAACGTGGGCACGATGGATCGAGAGACGTTCGTTGCCGAAAAGATGCGTGATGAAATCGACGCGCAAGCAACCGCTTATGTCGCACTCATGCAGAGCAATATCGAGCAGAACCAAAGCGCCGGTTACAACGAATTTCGCGCCTTGATTCTCGCCGAACACAACGATGTATTCACCGCCCAAAATTGGGGTCAAATAAAAACGCTTGCCCTAGCATGGCTCGAAGCGAAGTACCGCGATGAATGGAGGACGTCCAACAGCGGAAAAAATTACTACGAATACTGGGGTAGCCATTGGGATAGGCACAACCAAGGAGACTGAACGGACGGAGGCTTTGCGGCACCATGAACCGTGGCCGCGTACATCGTGTGTTATCTGTTGGAAACACTTCTTCTTGGTGGATGGTGCAGATGTTGGCACAGTATCGCGAAGCACTTCATACTTGGCAGCAGCAAATGGCTCGAGAACGCCGCGCATGGTCACGAGAACGGGCGAACTACATCGATCTGATCTCCCGTGGGCGAATCGAAGAATTTTGGGGGCTCATTATCGGGGAGCGAAGCCTTTTTTCGTCTTTGTTTATTGAGTCGAAGGGCTTTTTACATCTCTGCGACGACGTACAGATGTCAGCGCGTGTACTGCAGCGCTTCGGATCCGGTCTATCATTGGCACGCCAAAGCGATGATTTTGTACAAGGATTGTTCGATGCCGGTGCCTTTGATCGGCTACTGTCTACTGGCTTTGCCAAGTCTGAATACGCGCATCTCCGAGAAGATGAACGGCAAATGCTCATTGAGATGTCCTTGCGCCGTGTGGATATACCGATGGGTGCAGCGATATCAAAGGCCTTTCAAATGGGGCGATATCTTTGCACCCAAAGCTTGTACGCGTCGGTGATGGGAGAGAACCCAAGTCACTTTCGTGGCGCAACACGCCCGGTGGAGCGGGTTTCGTGGTGCGATGCCATTTTGTTTTGCAACAAACTCAGTGTGCGCGAGGGGCGGGAGCCGTGCTATGCCTTTTCCGAACCCTTTGAGAACGACGATGACTGGTCGACCGCGGTGATGTGGAACCGAGAGGCCAATGGATATCGTCTACCGACCGCCACCGAATGGGAATACAGCGCCAAAGCCCACCGGGATCTTCCCTACGCCGGTAGCAACGTTGCGGACGAAGTGGGCTGGTACGGGGATGATCGCTTCGACGAAAAACAGAAAGGCAACAGTGCGCAAAAAACCCACCCCGTAGCCCAAAAAAAAGCCAACGCCTTCGGTCTATACGATATGAGTGGGAACGTCGATGAATGGTGCTTTGACAACTTCAATCGAGGGTACGGCAGTGAGGAAAGCGACTCAACCTACAGTCCATGGCGACTCAAACGAGGCGGGAACTGGCGTTTGAGTTCTTGGTTTTCACGTATTTCTGACTCTCGCTGGAACGACGCTTCGTACCGCGGCAACGTTCAAGGGTTTCGAATCGTGTGCTCCGGATAGAGAGGCAACGCTTTATTTTTTCGTGCCAAAAGAGACCACGGTTCAAGGTTTTTGATCAAAAAGGGGGTGAGGGACAGGGGCATTC